>DATLMQ010000245.1:0-8253 GCA_035537215.1 Acidobacteriaceae bacterium | reverse complement strand
CTGCCCCTTCTCGTCCATGTTCAGGTTGGCCACTCGGATCGTTTTGTTCTCCGTGTACGGATCTCCCGGAGTCTGCCCGAAGGTCGTCTCTCCGTCCTTCTGCCGCAAACCCTGGACAAAGGTATGCTGCCACGCCAGGTGACCATAGCTGCAGAACCGCGATCCCGGGTCGAAGAACCGCTCCTTGCCATCCACACTCACGATCGCGATCACGTCATCGAACTGCCGGAAGCTCAGCCAGTATTCCGTAAACAGATCCTGCGAGCGATCAGGAACCAGCATCAGGTCAGCCGTCATCCCGGCCGCGCGCGCCATGCCCACAAACAGCTCTGTAATCTGCGTTGCGCTGCCACGTTTATGTTCCAGCACATCGGCCGCATTGCTGAGCTTGCCTAAGCCATTGGCCTTATCCTCGCGCTTATCGTGCTCGCGTGTGAAGTCCGTGTTCTCCAGGGCCATCACCGCGACATAGATCTTGCGCAGCTTCTCGTCCTGGGTCGTCGCACCGGCCGTGACAGCCCGCGTAGCCTCATCCAGTGAGTGCGGGTTCGCAAACGAGTTCGCCCGCTTGGACCACTCCTTGCCCTCGGATTTCCAGTAGTCCGCCGCAGACCGGAACGGGGTGAAGTTGAACAGTACCCGATAGCTATAGCTTGCAATCGGTGGCATGTACTGTTCCTTCGTCGTAGGGGGCACGTCCTTCACCACCAGTTCGTACGTTTGCTGCGGCAAATTGCCGCTGCTGCTTGCCGGCAACTCATGATGTTCGATCTTGGCACCAGCCGGGAGAATCGGGAACCACGAGATGCTGTTGATGGGCCGCTGCTTCTGGTCGATCAGATCGTGAGAGGTCGGATACCATGCATAGTGCGCCGACTTGAGGTACAGGTCGCCCTGGATATACCAGTCCGGTGCCTCGAACATGTGGTCCTGGATACGCGTCGCATAGCGGTACTCAATGATGCTGCCCACCTCCACATCGGGCAGGGTGAACACCTTGCTCTGCAGCTTCGCACCCTTCACCTTTTCGATGACCTTCAGGTAAGGCTTGCCCGTAAACGGAATGATGGTGCCGTCCGGATGAATGGTCCGCCCGGCGATATCGTCGATGTTCTTCTCGTCTCCCAGCCCGTTGCCGAAGTCCGTGGTGCTGACATACCCAAGCTCCACATTGGCGTACTTCTTGCCTTCCTCCGTGAACACCTTAATCCGGTCATAGTGGTGCACCACATGCATATCGTCGTTCGTGATCTCCTCACGAAACAGCACGACCGCGGCAGCTCCGGGGTAGCCCGGCAGCTCCTTCATGGCCAGCTCTTCCTTTGTCGGCTTCAGGAACTGGTCTGCGCTGTACGCGGCGGCCGGCGGTGCCAGCGCCAGGGCCAGCAGCAGGGAAGCGCGCAGCATACGGCCACGTGAGTTGAACGAAAGCCAAAACCGCCTGAGGACGGGGGCAAACAACACTGTATGGGACATCTGTTCTCTTCGTAGGCCTCTGTTGGAGTAGGTATCTGGTCCTGGAAAGTTCTGATCTAGTTGCCGCGCTTCAGCACCGCGCGGCTGTTCTCATCGGCAGCAATTAATGCCGCCAGTCGCTGCAGCTCCGGATACTTTTCGGCCGGAAGCGACACCTGCCGCAGCGTAAAGGTCCTGGTGTAATGCAACGTCCGCCCGCGAAGCTCCGTCGAGCTCTGATAGGTGGCAAATCCAACGTCTGCCTTCACCGGGTCCGGCAGCTCGTCCACCACGTAGTTGTCCGGCAGCTGGATGTCGAACTCGTCGGTCCCCTGCATCGTCTCGCCCAGATTGATCTCGACCTTCCGCGGCTTCTGATCCACCGGCAGCCCGTAGCTTCCAAACACACGCGGACGCACCATCAGCAGTGGCCCAGCCGCGTTCGCAAAGTGGTCGGCCTGCAGGTCGAAGCTGGTCGTGAAGTCCTTGTCGAGCGCCGCCACATTCTGGACCTTCAGCTCCGATAGCGACGCTGCCATAAAGTCCTTCGCTATGCTCTTGTCGACGAACTCCTGCTGCTTCCTGGCATCGTCATGCGCAAACACGTAGCGCCCCGTCTCTGACAGGTCCCCATAGCGCTTCTCAATAATGTTTCCCTTCAGCGACCCGTCCGTCCCCAGCCGCAGCACCGCCGTCCGTTGCACCGTGTTCAGGTCCGGGTTCAGCACCGGCAGCTCGATCACCTGGCTGTTCGGGCCTTCCATCAGCACCCCATAGCTGCCCTGCAGGTTGCTCTCCAGCTGGCCAAAGGGTGTGTCTTCCCACGTCGGATCGAAGATCAGGTAACGTCGGCCGGTCTTCGCCGTCACGACACTGTGCAGCTTCGTGGAGGCATAGTCCTTCGGCACCTCGATCGCCGCGATCATGTGATTGCCGATGATCGAAGGCGATTCCGGATCGATTACCCCGCGCTCCGTGTGGACCATCAGCAGCGCACTATGCACCCCCACGCTCGACAGCATGGCCGACAGCAGCGTGGCCTTGTCCTTGCAGTCTCCATAGCGCCCGCGGAAGATATCCCCAGCCGCGTGCGGCTGGTAGCCACCCACGCCCATCTCGATCGCGACATAACGTATCTGCCGCTGCACAAACGTGCCGATCGACTGCACCCTGTCGTAGAAATCAGTCTTGCCTGCGGTCAGCTCGGCGGCCTTGGCCGCAATCTCCGGCGTGCTTACCGTGCGGTCCTGCGAGAGCGTCTCGTACCACTGCCCGATCCCCTGCCACGTTCCATCCTGCGGAACCGACATATTCGGCCCTAGGTAGTGCACCGACAGCCGCCCCGCCAGTGCGTCTGCGGAAGGCGAAAGCGGAACATGGTCCAGGTCGATCGCCGCTTCGTTGTTCATCTCCCAGCGATACCGTTGGTGCTCCAGATCGATCGCCTCGACCTTGGGATGGTGCGCCCAGCTTGTCGTGTAGGTGTAGCCCGGCGGCAGCACCAGCGTGAAGCTCTGCGCCATCCTCGGCAGCTCATCCTGGAACGACCAGTTCGTCTCTGCCAGGTAGGGCCGCTCGCGGCGCTCGTACTCATAGGCGATCACGCCGCCCGGATCCCGTCCCGGGGGGTCCGCCACCTTCGCTTTATCGTCCGAGTACAGCTCCCAGGACTCGCCTCGCGGACTGATCTCGTGAATCTCGTCATCCTTCAACGCATACTCGTGCCCCGCCGGGTCGATGCTCCACACGTGCATCGAGAGCACCTTCGAATCCTTGTCGAATGAAACGAATGGATAGCCGTACCGGCGCCCCTGCGGACGCAGAATCTTCACCACCTGGCGCACATGCATCACTGCCTTCCCGTCCGGAGCCACCGTGTAGGTCAGCTCGCTCAGCAGCACAACTGCCTTGGTGCTCTCCGGAAACGAGGGAAGCTTCTGCTGCGCCGCCTGCCGCACCCAGTCCGGCACCGAGTTCGACGAGGCCAGCATCGGCACTGCACTGCTGGAAAGCAAGACAGCAGCGCAAAGACACAGACACCGCGAGACGCGAAGGTAGGCCCGAAAGCGCATGAGCGGAGCTCCTGATCGTACGGCCGCGCTCCCCAGGCGAGCTGGTGACCGCGTTAAATCAATTGAGATCGTGTCAGCGTTATACGGTCCGATCTCACTTCTATGCAAGGAAATTCGTTTTTGCTCTGACGCCCTGCCGACGTGCATCCACGTACTCTTGCCAGTGTGAACCGCTCGAAATCCACCAGCAGCGTCCTGAGCAACCTATACGTTGCGCCGGAAGGCCAGGACATCACTCCGAAGTTGCAACATCTCTCACCGGCAGCCCAGCCCAGCCCAGCTCGCAACCGCAAATTCCGGCTGCTACACTCGCTGGCTTGTGAGGTTCAGGGCATGGACGCAGCGCACGAACGGGCGGGAGTGGTGGGAGCAGGCACCATGGGCAGCGGAATCGCGCATGTCTTCGCCCGGGCCGGCTTTGACGTTCTGCTCTATGAGGTGAATGAAGCCGCCTTGGAGCACGGCCTCGCCTCCATTCGCACTAACCTCGACCGTGAAGCCGCCAAGGGCAAGGTCGACCCCGCCCAGGTCGAGCAGATCCACGCCCGCGTGCGGCCCGCCCGCACCCTTGACGGTCTCCGCGACTGCAGCCTCGTCATGGAAGCCGCCACCGAGCGCTTCGCAGTCAAGCAGTCCCTCTTCCGCGATCTCGACGCCCTCCTCCCGCCCGACTCCGTCCTCGCCTCCAACACCTCTTCGATCTCCATCACCAAACTCGCCGGGACCACACGTCGCGCAGACCGCGTCATCGGCATGCACTTCTTCAACCCCGTGCCCGTCATGGCGCTTGTCGAAGTCATTCGAGGCCTCCAGACCAGCGACGCCACCTTCGCCCGCGTCCACGCCCTCGCGCTTGCCCTCGGCAAAACTCCCGTTGAGGTGAACGATGCCGCCGGCTTCGTCTCCAACCGCGTCCTCATGCCGCTCCTTAACGAAGCCATGTTCGCCGTCATGGAAGGCGTTGCCACCCCCGAAGCTATCGACCAGGTCTTCCGCCTGGGCATGGCCCACCCCATGGGCCCGCTCACCCTCGCCGACTTCATCGGCCTCGACGTCTGCCTCGACATCATGCGCGTGCTCCACGACAACCTTGGCGACCCCAAGTACCGCCCCTGCCCTCTCCTCCTCCGGATGGTCGACGCCGGCTGGCTCGGTCGCAAATCCGGCCGCGGCTTCTATACCTACCCCTCCGCTCCCTGAGCCGCCCGCCTCACACCTTGCATCCCGCACAGCCCCTCCGCCCTCAAACACTCTGCAGCACCCCCAGGAGACCCCTTTGCCAAACGAGCTCTACTTTGAAGACCTGCACCCCGGCATGACCTTCCCCTCCATCCGCTCCTACAAGGTCACCGCGGAGGAGATCAAGGAGTTCGCCGAGCGCTACGACCCCCAGCCCTTTCACCTCGACGAAGCCGCCGGTGAAAGCTCCTTCTTCCGAGGCCTCGCCGCCTCCGGCTGGCTCACCGCCGCCATCGTCATGCGCCTTCGCGTCGAATCCATCCGCATCGCCGGCGGCATGATCGGCGCTGGCGTCGAAGAGATGCGCTGGATCGCCCCCGTCCGCCCCGGCGACTCCCTCCGCACCGAAGCCGAAATCCTCAACGTCCGCCACTCCCAGTCGCGTCCCTCCTTCGGCGTCGTCCGCTCCCGCACCACGGTCTTCAATCAGCGCAACGAGCTCGTCATGCGCTCCATCGTCAATTTCCTCGCCCCGCTCCGCCGCCCTCCCGCTGCCTGACTCCTCGCGGGACTCAGCCCCAATACCGCCCCGCTTTTCCACCCTCCCCGCGCGGTATCCTCAAAAGGTGCGCATGACGGTCTTAGCCTCGGGATCGCGTGGAAACGCCACGGTGATCTCCGCCGGCGCCACCAGCGTCCTCGTAGACGCCGGTCTCTCCTGCCGCGAGATCCTCAAGCGCATGGCCTGCGCCGGCGAAGACCCTGCGGCCCTCGACGCCATTCTCATCACCCACGAGCACCTCGACCACGTCGCCGGCCTCTCGGTACTCGCCCGCAAGCTCCGCATCCCGGTCTTCTTCACCGAAGCCACTCACCGCGCCTGGGTCCGCATGCTCACCCCACAGCGCACCATGACCTACGCCGCCTGGCTCGACCAGCTGCAGCGCGAGCGCGAAGCCAAAGCCGCCCAAGCCACCGCGCCTCTCCGCGCCCCTGCGCACACCGTCCTCGCCCAGCCTCGCTCCTCGGTCGAGACCCTCGCCGCCTCCACTTCCGCTGTCGCTGAAGCCTCCGAAGGTACGACAGCCGATCCCGATCCCGACACCGCCGACTGCGCCGACCCCACACCCTCCTCCACCCCCAAGCTCCGGCAAAGCCCCACCGCTCTCCCCGCGGTCGAGTTCTTCTCCGCCGGCCGCAGCTTCCGCATCGGCTGCCTCGAGATCGACCCCTTCACCATCCCCCACGACGCCGCCGACCCCTGCGGCTTCGTCTTCCATGCCCCCTCCGAGTGCATCCGCATGGCCGTGGCCACGGACCTCGGCTACATCCCACCCAACGTCAAGCACGCGCTCAAAAATGCAGATGTCCTCCTGATCGAGTCCAACCACGACCTCGAGATGCTCAAGGACGGCCCCTACCCCTGGTCCCTTAAGCAGCGCGTCCTCTCCCGCGTTGGCCACCTCTCCAATGCCGCTGCGGCCGAGTTCCTCCTGCGCGACTACGACGGCGGAGCCCACACCATCGTCCTCGGTCACCTGTCAGAGCAGAACAACCTCCCCGAGCTCGCCCGCCTGGCCGCCGAACAGGCCATCGGCGACCGGATGACTCTTCTCGGTAACCGGGTCCTGCTCGCCGGTCAAGACGCTCCCCTCGACCCTATCTGCCTCTAATTCAACAGAGTACGTCCGCTCATTCTCTGGGGCGCATCGTCCTCAGACGCAACGCGGTCCTTTGTTCTCCGGCTCGGATCGGGTACGATAACTAGAGCGTAAATGCCCATGGCGACGTACACCTCACATTCCGACGGACACGAAGCCTGCACCGACCATGTAATCGGGGCCATCCTCTCCGGTTGGCGGTATGACATCTCCGGCACACCCGCTGGGCTCCGCGGCGACTACGAGAACCATCTCCGCGGCTGCGCTCACTGCCGCGGTCGCCAGCGCCTGCACCGCACCGTCGATCTGCTGCTGCTCGCCGTCACTACCCTCTCTTTCGCCGCCTTCCTGCTCGCCGCGCTTGTGATGCGCCGCCTGGAGGCCGCCCGCCACCTCGCTGGCAACGTGCACGTTCGGCTTCCGGCCGATCATGCCATGGCTCTTGCGCACATCCCCGCCAGCGTCACGATCAGCCTGGAGGCGGTTGCGATCGCCGGTGTGATCGTGTCTATGCTGCTCTGGATGCTCGTCGCCATGGCGACCCCGGTTCCCGCGTACCTCGCGGAGATGCTCAAAGACCATCTCTCCCCTGAGCTTCGCGACCGTCTGTGGAAACAAGCCGCATAACCGCCACATCCTCCTTGGACCCCTCCTCCGCACCGCTCTCCGCGCTTCCGCCTTCCTCTGAGTTCGGCGCCGGCGAAACCGTCAGCATGCATGCGCTGACCGGTGCCGGCGAATCGCCCGCCACCCTTGCCCGCCGTGCCGGCGACGTCACCCGCGGTGCTCCTCCCCCCGCCGACCCCCGCCGCTCCGGCCTGCTCCTCACCTACCCCACCACCTCCATCCTCATCGCCATCAATGTGGCGATCTATCTGCTCATGCTGCCGCACAGCCCGGTGCCGCTTCTCTGGCGTTTCCACCAGTACGCCCAGATCCCCACCGCCCCCTTCGATGTCGGCACCCTCATGCATTTCGGCGGCAGCGAGGTGGTCGCGGTCATCGCCGGCCACCAGTGGTGGCGCCTGCTCACCGCGGCCTTCGTCCACGCCAGCTTCCTCCACATCGCGGTCAACCTCTGGTGTCTCTGGAACCTCGGCCTCTTCGGCGAACCCCTGCTCGGCCGTTGGGGCCTGGCCTGGGTCTACGTGCTCACGGGAGTCGCCGGCAACCTGCTCTCGCTCTGCTGGAGCCTCTTCACCCGCACCGACGCCCTCGTCGTCGGTGCCTCCGGCGCCATCTTCGGCATCGCCGGCATCCTCATCATCCTGCTTTCCAAACGCAGGCTGGCCATGCCCTGGGAGGAGCTCCGCGCGCTTCGCCGCCAGGTAGTGCTCTTCGCCGTCGCTAACCTCGCGCTCGGCCTCGCTCCCCAGTTCGCCCCCATCCTCTCTCCGGCCGAGTGGGCACGCCTGCACGTCAATCCGGGTTCTTTGCCCCGGATCGACAACACTGCTCACCTTGGTGGTTTCTTCTCCGGCTTGGCCCTCGGGCTGCCGCTCTTCGCCAAAATGACGACCGGGCGCGCCAGCTACCGCCGCCGCCAGCGCATCACCTTCGCCTGGGCCGCGCTCCTGCTCTCGCTCGCCGGCTACGCCCTGGCCAAGCTCGTACGCTAGTAGCGAACCCTACGGTTAGTAGCCAAGCTCGTTCGCTGGCCACCCCGCGGTCAAGCTGTTCCGCTGCTACGCCCTGCCAATCGAACGCCACCAGAACGGTCACCACCAAAAAACAACCGTTAACGGCGCGCCCTATACCAGCCTGGGGCGAAGCCTCAGGTCCAAGCACAGTAAAGGCGAGGGCTGAAGGCCCGACCTGAAGCTCCAACCGGCGCCCATACGATCAGGGAGCGAAGGCCACGAAACCGTCACTACCGACGACCATGC
>DATLMQ010000244.1:0-6343 GCA_035537215.1 Acidobacteriaceae bacterium | reverse complement strand
CGAGTCCGGTCTCGACCTCACCTCCAAGGGCAACGAGATGGCGCTGCAGCGTCTGAAGGACGCCGCGGAGCGCGCCAAGATCGAGCTCTCTACGGCCCAGGAGACCGAGATCAACCTGCCGTTCATCACGGCCGATGCCTCCGGTCCCAAGCACCTCGTGCGCACGCTCTCGCGCGCCAAGCTCGAGTCGCGGGTCGACGACCTGCTGCAGAAGTCCGTCGGTCCCTGCCGGCAGGCCATGAAGGACGCCGGTGTCGATGCTTCCAAGATCGACGAAGTGGTCCTGGTCGGCGGACAGACCCGCATGCCCGCTATCCAGAAGCTCGTCAAGGATCTCTTCGGCAAAGAGCCCCACCGGGGCGTCAACCCCGATGAGGTCGTGGCGATCGGCGCGGCCGTGCAGGCTGGCGTGCTCGCCGGCGATGTGAAGGACCTGCTGCTGCTGGATGTCACGCCGCTGACCCTGGCCATCGAGACGATGGGCGGAGTCGCCACGCCGATGATCCCGCGCAACACGACGATCCCGACCAAGAAGACCGAGACCTTCTCGACCGCGGCCGACAACCAGACCGAAGTCGAAGTCCACGTCCTCCAGGGCGAGCGTCCGATGGCCGGCCAGAACCGCACCCTCGGCAAATTCAAGCTGGGTGGCATCCCGTCGGCCCCGCGCGGCATGCCGCAGATCGAGGTCACCTTCGACATCGACGCCAACGGCATCCTCAACGTGACGGCCAAGGACAACGCCACCGGCAAGGACCAGAAGATCACCATCACCAGCTCTTCGGGTCTGAGCAAGGAAGAGGTCGAGCGCATGGCCAAGGACGCCGAGGCTCATGCCGCCGAGGACCGCGAGGCCAAGGACAAGATCGAGGCTCGCAACCAGCTCGACTCCATGGTCTACAACGTCGACAAGATGCTGAAGGATGGCGGTGACAAGGTCGCGGCCGCGGACAAGGGCGATGTCGAAACCGCTCTCGCCGATGCCAAGACCACGCTCTCCGGCGATCCCTCGAAGACCGAGCTCGACGCGGCCCGCGAGCGCCTCACCACGGCCAGCCACAAGCTCGCCGAGGCGCTCTACAAGGCCAACGCCGCCGCGGGCGCGGCTGCTCCCACCGATGGCGATGCAGCTGCCGCCGGCACCGCCGATCAGCCCAAGCACGACGAGGGTGTGATCGACGCCGAGTACGTCGACGCGGAAAAGTAAACGGGCACGATAGAACCAACCGTAGCTGCCGTGCGTACCAAGGAGGAGTCCTTCGAAGCTGAAGAACTCCTCCTTGCCGTATCCGGTCGTATCCGGCGCCCATCGGAAGGTTGTCCTTTGTCGCTTGACCGACAGAGTTTGTTGGTCCTGTCAACGACAGGCCGGTGACAGAGAAGTGACTTTGTAATGACCGGAAAAGCGAATCGAATCCGTGCGGAGCGGGTTCTAATCATCAGCCGGAAAAAAGAGGCGCAAGCCTCAGAGGGTCGGAAAGGGTGGTCCGCAGTGACGAATCAGAATGCAAAGGACGATGGTGCCTGGCCCAGGGGTGTGCAGTGGAACCTTGGCTTTGGCCGTGAGCAGACGAACGACATCTTGTGGCGTTGCGATGCTTTGCGCGCCGGTCGTCTGTACCAGCGCAGCCTCTTTGCCACACGGGAAGAAGCTGAGCAGTTTGTAGAAAAGATGCAGAAGGTCGAGCCCGACCACATGTTCAATGTGGAGGCGATCAAGGCCAGCGCCGTCTGGAACTGATTCTGCGCATCGCCCTAGCCGCGGCTCCTCCCCGGGCCGCGGCTTGCTGCATCTGAACCAGAAGCAGGAGCAGAGATCACCAGGTGAAGATCGACTGGACAGAGATTCAGGCCATCGCAAACAGCGCCCTCGTGCTCACCAGTGCGGGCGCGATCGGCTATGCCGCGCTGCAGCTGCGGCATGAGCGCGAGTATCGCTCCGTGAACAATCTCGAGAAGCAGCTCAGCTTCTTCCTCGGCGACTCCTTCGTGGCTGCCCGGCGTCGCCTGGCGCAGGCGCGCATCGGGGCTGAAGGCCTTCGTCCCCTGAGCGTGGACGATCCCCCCATCGCCGCCTTCGAAGTCCTCGACTTCTACGAGCACCTCGGGCTGCTGGTTAAGAAAGGCCACCTCAACGTCTACGACGTCTGGCACACCTTCTACGAGTGGGCCCAGCCGGTCTATGTCGACCTTCAGCCAATGATCGAAAACCCTGACAGCGACTTCTCCGACCACTACACCGACCTGCGCAAGCTGGTGCGCTCCATGGACGAGATCCAGATGAAGCGCATGCACGCGAAGAACGCCAATCACTGGGCACTCTGGACCCCGGACCGCATCCTTGGCTACTACCGCTACGAGCTCGACGTGCAGGCCGGTGAACATCAGCGGCCGCGCTTCCGGGCACAGCCCGCTCCCGTCCCTGTGCCGGATCCTTCCGTGCTTCGCGAGGACGAAGTTGCCTGAGGGGAACGAGGTCCACCGCTGGGCCGATCGCCACAACCGAGCCTTTGCCGGCCGGAAGATGCATGTGGAAGCCCCGAACGGCCGCTTCACCGACGCCGGCGCGCTCGACGGCCGCAGGCTCGAACGCGTCCTCGTCCGGGGCAAGCATCTCGGCTACGACTTCGGCCGGGACCGCATCCTCCACGTCCACCTCGGCCGCTACGGCGACTGGACCGAAGGCCAGCTTCCTCTGCTCGACGTCAGAGGCGCTCTCCGCCTTCGCCTGTGGCCGGTCGGTGCAAAGCCGCGCAGCAACGCCGCCGCTCCCAGCCTGCGCCACGCCTGGTACTCGGACGACGACGGCTCCTCGACCCTCGCCCCGGAGGAGATCGACTGGCTCGAGCTTCGCGGGGCCGCCGCCTGCGAGCTCTGGAGCGAAGCGCAGTGGCAGTCGCTGCTCGCGCGCCTCGGCCCCGACCCGCTCCACGGCGACGTCCCTACACCCGCCTTCGAGCGCATTGCCGCCTCGAAAACGCCGATAGCCTCGCTCCTGATGAACCAGGAGGTCCTCTCCGGCATCGGCAACATCTACCGCGCGGAGCTGCTCTTCCGCCAGCGCCTCGACCCCTTCCTCGAAGGCCGCAACGTCCCCCTGAAGAGCCTCAAAGCCATCTGGAAGGACGCCCTCCCGCTGCTGCGCGCCGGCATGATCGACCGCCGCATCGTCACCACCAAACCCAGCCACCGCCCCACAAAGAAGACCGGCCCTCCGCTCAAGCCCGAGGTCCACTACGTCTACCGCCGCCACGGCAAGCCCTGCTTCGTCTGCGGCGCAAAGATCCAGCGCCAGGACATCGCCGGCCGCACCCTCTACTGGTGCCCCTCCTGCCAGCCTCGGTCAAACGTATAGCGTATAACGTACGGCGTGTTATCCTGTAGTTGTGATCCGATCCTTCAAGGACCGTGAGGCGGAGAAGATCTTCAACCGTGTTCACAGCAGAAGGTTCGCTTCGATCGAACGAATCGTCTTCAGGAAGCTGAGGTTGATCAGCAGGGCTGCCGTTCTGAGTGACCTTGCCAATCCTCCCGGCAACCGCCTCGAGGCCCTGCACGGCGGCCGGTCCGGACAGCACAGCATTCGCATCAACGATCAATGGCGGATCTGTTTCAAATGGAGCGAGAATCATGCGTATGAAGTCGAAATCGTCGACTACCACTAAACGCACAAAGCGAACGCCGCCTTTGCACCCGGGAGAGATGCTTCGCGAGGAGTTCATGATTCCGCTCGGGCTCAGCGCCAACGCCGTCGCTCTGGCCATGCGTGTGCCGACGACTCGCATCACGGAGATCGTCAATGAACGCCGTGGCATCACAGCCGATACTGCATTGCGGCTCGCTAAGCTGTTCCGCATGACCCCCGAGTTCTGGATGGGCCTGCAGATCGACTACGATCTCGACCTGGCCATGGACCAGCTCGAGGAAACCATCAACCGTGACATACAGCCCCTGCCCATCGACAAGGCAACTGGCTCTCTGAAAGTGGCCTGAAGAAACCTATGGCACCAACACAGACCAAGGACTACTACGGCACGCTCGGCATCAAAAAGGCCGCCACCCCGGATGACATCCGCAAGGCGTTCCGCAAGCTCGCGCGCAAGTACCACCCCGACGTGAACCCCGGCGACAAGAAGGCCGAGGAGAAGTTCAAAGAGATCTCCGAAGCCAACGACGTTCTCTCCGACGAGAAGAAGCGCAAGATCTACGACCAGCTCGGCTTCTACTCCGACAACATCGATCCCGCCGCAGCCGAGGCCTACGCTCGCGGTGGCGGCGGAGCCGGCTTCGGCGGCGGCCGTCCCGGCGCCGGCCCAGGCGGCGGGGGCGGCGTTCCCTTCGACTTCGGCGGCTTCGACTTCTCCGGCTTCTCCGGCGGCGGCGCCCGCACCCCGCAGTCTGAGGCCAGCGGCGGCTTCGGCTCCAGCTTCCGCGACATCTTCAGCGGCATGTTCAACGGAGGCGCCCGCCAGCCCCGCGGCCCGCAGCCCGGCACCGACCTCGAGTACCAGGTCGAGATCGACTTCTGGACCGCCATCCGCGGCGGCGTCACCCGCCTCGAAATCCAGCGGCAGGAGCAGTGCACCACCTGCAAGGGCCGCGGCGTCACCGGCGGCAGCATGGACTGCCCCGAGTGCCACGGCACCGGCCAGGTCACCCAGATGGGCGGCCGCATGAAGTTCAACATCCAGTGCCCCCGCTGCGGCGGCGCCGGCAAGGTCCAGAACGCCTGCCCCACCTGCGACGGCGCCGGCGTCCTCACCCGCCGCGAGCCCCTCGAGTTCCGCATCAAGCCCGGCACCCGCGACGGCCAGCGCATCCGCCTCGCCGGCCGCGGCAACGCCGGCACCGAAGGCGCGCCCTCCGGCGACCTCTACCTCATCATCCGCGTCGGCCACCACAAGCTCTTTCGCCGCAGCGGAGACGACATCCACGTCACCGTCCCCGTCACCGCCATGGAAGCCGCCCTGGGCGCCCGCATCGAGGTCCCCACCATCGACGGCGAGGGTCACGCCCCCGGCCGCGCCCAGCTCAAGATCCCGCCCGGCACCCAGACCGGCCAGAAGCTCCGCATGCGCGAAAAAGGCGTCCCCAGCGCCACCCGCGAAGGCCAGCGCGGCGACCAGATCGTCGAGATCGGCATCGTCGTCCCCAAGGTTCAGGACGAGCGCTCCAAGGAGATTCTGCGCGAGCTCCAGCGCCTCAACCCCGAGGATCCGCGCTCCGAGCTCTTCGCCGAGCGTTAGCCCGCGGGCACCTTCCACGTGCCCGCGCGTTGACTCGCCCCCCGCCCCAACGTACGCTGACCCGGATGCCCTCTTTCCCCTCCTGGGTGAGCGCCCGCCGGCGTCGCGAACCCGCACTCGATGGCCTGCGCGGGCTCGCGGTCCTGCTCGTCTACCTCTTCCACTACGGAGGCGGCCTCCGCTCGTCCAACGTCCTCGTCCGCGGCCTCGGCTATCTCACCGAAGCCGGCTGGGTCGGCGTCATTCTCTTCTTCGCGCTCTCCGGCTTTCTCATCACCGGCAGCCTCTGGGACTCGCGCGAGCAGCCGCACGTCCTGCGCAACTTCTACCTCCGCCGCATGCTGCGCATCTTCCCTGTCTACTACGCCGCGGTCCTCGTCGCCATCTTCGCCGCGGTCGCGCGCGGCACCCGCTACGCTGAGCTCGGCCCCGTTCTCCTCTACCTCGGCTTTCTCCAGAACCTCCCCGGCCTGGTCACCACGGCTCTGCTCCCCATCTCTCCCTTGCCCCTGTTTCATCTCTGGAGCCTCGCCGTCGAAGAGCAGTTCTACCTGCTCTGGCCGGCCTTCATCCTGTGGTCGCCGCGGCGCTCCACGGCCCTCAATCTCAGCCTCTGGTTTGTCGGCGGCTCCGAGCTCTTCCGCATCCTCACCCACCTTCCCATCGTCGACCCCGAGTTCGCCGCCACCTTCGACCCCTTTCTCTTCACCCACGCCGGAACCCTCGCCCTCGGCGCCGCCCTCGCCCTCGCCCTCCGCGGTCCGCAGATCGAACTCGTCGAGAAGCTCGCCCGCCCCGCCTTCTTCACCGGCGTCGGCCTTTATCTTCTCGTCAGCCTGTGGTGCCGCAGCTTCTACCTCTCGCCGTACCCGCAGTTCACCCTGGGCCTCTTCGGCGTCGGCCTCGCCTCGGTCGCCGCGATCCCCCTGCTCATGCGACCCGGCCGGGCGCACCGTTTCTTCTCCCTGCCTCCACTTCGCTACATGGGCCGCGTCAGCTACAGCTTCTACGTGCTGCACATCATGATCGCCCCCATGATCGACACGGTCGGCGAGCACGTAGCGCACGCCGGCTCCGGCTCCACCTATCAGCTCATC
>DATLMQ010000243.1:0-17728 GCA_035537215.1 Acidobacteriaceae bacterium | reverse complement strand
AGGGTGGGGAGGGGGTGTTGGTGAAATCGGTGGGGAGGCAAGCAACTCGGTTCGGGAGGAGTCTGTCAAAGGTGCTGTATTGCGGAGGCTTTTATGGCACAGGGACAGCCCAAGAAGTGCGCGCACACCAACTGCACCTGCGTGTGTACGGACGGAAAGAAGTACTGCTCGGCGCACTGCGAGGACTCGGCTCATTCGATGAGCCTGGCGTGCCACTGCCCGCACACGGAGTGCACGGGGCACGTATAACTATCGTACAGCGACACTAGCGGTTGAATCGCTGCAAAATGGCTCCTCTGGCGGCTTTTAGGGCTGCGGGGGAGCCCTTGCGGTTGCACCGCGGATGGTTCCACGATCCCCTCTTGGAGGGGGTAATCAGAGTTATACTAGAGGGGTGACGACTCCTCTGGCCGAACCCCTTGATCTGAGCCCCACGACCTCTGAAACCGCCGCCAAGCGAATCCTTCTGCTGAAGCCCCGTGGCTTCTGCGCGGGGGTGGTGCGCGCGATCGACATTGTGCGGATCGCGCTGGAGACCTTTGGCGCGCCGATCTATGTGCGCAAAGAGATTGTGCACAACAGCTACGTGGTGAACGATCTTGCCCAGAAGGGCGCGATCTTTGTGAACGAGCTGGACGAGGTGCCGGAGGGCGCACGGGTGATTTACTCCGCGCATGGGGTTTCGCCGGCGGTGCGGGCCCGGGCCAAGGAGCGCGGGCTGAAGGTGATCGACGCGACGTGCCCGCTGGTGACCAAGGTGCATGTGGAGGCGATCAAGTTCGCCAAGCAGGGGTATTCGCTGATCCTCGTGGGGCATCGGGATCATGAAGAGGTAGAGGGGACGCAGGGCGAGGCGCCGGAGGTGACGCAGGTGGTGTCGACGCCGGAAGAGGTGGATGCCCTGACGGTGCCGAACTCGGAGAAGGTGGCGTACCTGACGCAGACGACGCTGTCGCTGGATGAGGCGGCGACGATGATCGAGGCGCTGAAGCGGCGGTTTCCGAATATTGCCGGACCGCATGCGCAGGACATCTGCTATGCGACGGAGAACCGCCAGACGGCGGTGAAGAATGTGGCGCACGGAGCCGATGTCGTGCTGGTGGTGGGGTCGAGGAACAGCTCGAACTCGAACCGGCTGGTGGAGGTGTCGCGCAATCTGGGGACGAGCTCTTTTCTGATCGACAAGGCCGAGGATATCCAGACGGAGTGGCTGGAAGGAGCGCGGTCCGTGGCGATTACGGCGGGAGCGTCGGCGCCGGAGATCCTGGTGCAGGACGTGGTGGCGTATCTGCAGGGCAAAGGATATGGCTCGGTCGAAGAGGTCGAGGTGATGCCGGAGAATGTGCGGTTCGGGCTTCCGCCGGAGATCGTGCAGGCGATTGCCGCCGCACCGGCGCGGGCCACGGCATAGGCTTGGGGAGTTATCAACGAGGCGAGTCTGAGAGGACGCGTCCAGAGGTCGTTTGCGACCCGGAGTTCCGGCGTTTGGCGGAAGCAAGAAATTTCTGATGAGTACATTTTCTAGAGAGACGCAGGGGACGACGCAGCCTCGGTTTGGACGTCTGGATCTTGCGATGGACCGGGTGCGGGATGGTATCCAGCGCTCGGTGAACTGGCTGCTCGGCGAGCAGCACGAAGACGGATATTGGTGTGGGGAGCTCGAGGCAGATGTGATGCTCGAGGCTGACTACATCTACATGCACGTTCTGCTGGGCACGGGGGATCGTGGCCGCATGGAGCGGGCGGTGAACGAAATTTTGCGCCACCAGAACGAGGATGGCGGATGGAGCCTGTATCCGGGCGGGCCGTCGAACGTGAACTATGGCGTGAAGTCGTACCTGGCGCTGAAGCTGATGGGCTGGAGTGCGGACCACCCGCTGATGGTGAAGGCGCGGGAGTGCGTGCTGAAGCTGGGGGGCGTGGTGGAGTGCAACACGTTCACCAAGATCTACCTGTGTGCGCTGGGGCAGTACGAGTACGACGCCGTGCCGGCGATTCCGCCGGAGATCATGCTGTTTCCGAACTGGTTCTACTTCAACCTGTACGAAATCAGTTCGTGGTCGCGCGGCATCCTGGTGCCGCTGACGGTGATTTATGCGAAGAAGCCGTTCAAGAAGTTGCCGCCGGAGCAGAGCATCGACGAGCTGTTCGTGGGCGGGCGAGAGAACGCGGACCTGCACCTGAAGTGGGACAAGAAGCACCCGATCTCCTGGCGGAACTTCTTTCTGTTTCTGGACCGGATGATGCACTGGGCGGAGCGGGTGCACCTGCGGCCGCTGCGAAAGCGGTCGCTGAAGAAGGTGGAGCAGTGGATGCTGGACCGGTTCGAGCGCTCGGATGGTCTGGGGGCGATCTATCCGGCGATGCTGAACTCGATTGTGGCGCTGCGGTACCTGGGGTACTCGGTGGACGACCCGCAGGTGATCCGGGCGATGGACGAGTTCGAAAAGCTGGGGATCGACTGCCCGGAGGGAACGCCGGACTATCCGACACCGACGTTCCGGATGGTGCCGTGCTTTTCACCGGTATGGGATACGGCGCAGGTGCTGTCGACGCTGGGCGAGGCGGGGGTATCGGCGACGGACCCTCGGCTGCTGAAGGCGGCGGACTGGCTGCTGAGCAAGGAAGTACGGCACAAGGGCGACTGGGCGGAGAAGGTCCGGAATGTGGAACCGGGTGGATGGTTCTTCGAGTTCAACAATGAGTTTTACCCGGATGTGGATGATACGGGAGAGGTTCTGCTCGCATTGAAAGCTGTGCAAAACCCTCGGGAGCGGTATCAGCACGAGGTAGAGCAGAGGGCGATCCACTGGGTATTCGCGATGCAGTGCAAGGAGGGTGGATGGGCGGCGTTCGACAAGGACAACACCAAGAGCATCTTCCAGTACATCCCGTTTGCGGACCACAACGCGATGCTGGATCCGCCGACGGTGGACATCACGGGACGGATTCTGGAGATGCTGGCGGCGTATGGGTATACGCGACGGGATAAGCGCGTCGAAAAGGCGGTTCAGTTCATCCTTAAGGAGCAGGAGCCGGACGGATCGTGGTTCGGGCGCTGGGGCGTGAACTACCTGTACGGAACGTTCCTGGTGCTGCGGGGTTTGCAGGCCATGGACTATAGCTATCTGGAGCCGGCGGTGCAGCAGGCGGCGGAATGGATCCGGATGGTGCAGAACTCGGATGGCGGATGGGGCGAGACGTGCGGGACGTATGACGATTCGAACCTGAGAGGGACCGGGCCTTCGACGCCGAGCCAGACGGCGTGGGCGCTGCTTGGGCTGCTGGCGGCGAACGATACGCGGTCGGACTCGGTGGCCAAGGGGATTCGCTGGCTGATCGAACGGCAGCATGAGGATGGGAGCTGGGATGAGCTGATGCCCGGCCGGAACGGGGAGAGTTACTACACGGGAACGGGGTTTCCGCGGGTGTTCTACCTAGGCTACCACTTGTATAAGCAGTACTTTCCGCTGCTCGCCTTGACGACGTACGAGAAGGCGCTGGAGCGCGAGCAGCAGGAAGCGGCAGCGTGACTATGCATTGGCTTGCGACAAAGCACGTGGGCGGGTTCGTTGGCATGGTCTTCGGGGCGATGGCAGCGATCCTCGGCCTGGTGGCTAACCGGAAGTCAAGGATGGGGGAGCCCAGACCCTATTTCAAGGGATGGGTTCTCCCGGCCGCGGTAGCGGTGCTCGTTGCAGGCTGCGTGCTTGTGTGTGTGGCGAAGATTTAGTGGGGCAGTAGCTCCGGAGGTTTTCAGAGATGGCTGTACCTGTATCGCAGGCCTGGACTGTAGCAAGTTATGTGTTGAAGCAGAAGATCAAGGGGCGCAAGCGGTATCCGCTGGTGCTGATGCTGGAGCCGCTGTTTCGCTGCAACCTGGCGTGTGCGGGGTGCGGGAAGATCCAGTATCCGGCGCACATCCTGAAGGCGGAGCTGACGCCGGAGCAGTGCTTCCAGGCAGTGGAGGAGTGCGGGGCGCCGATGGTGTCGATCCCGGGCGGCGAGCCGCTGCTGCATCCGCAGATGCCGGAGATCGTGGCGGGGCTGGTGGAGCGCAAGAAGTACGTGTACATGTGCACGAATGCGCTGCTGCTGAAGGAGAAGCTGCACCTGTTCAAGCCGTCGAAGTACCTGAGCTTTTCGGTGCATCTGGATGGCGAGAAGGAGCACCACGACTTTGGCGTGTGCCGCGAGGGTGGGTGGGACATCGCGATGGACGGGATCAAGGCCGCGGTGGCGGCGGGATTCCGCGTGACGACGAACACGACGCTGTTCGATGGAGCGGATCCGAACTCGGTGCGGCGGCACTTCGACCAGCTGATGGCGGCGGGGGTGGAGAGCATGATGGTGAGCCCGGGGTACACGTACGACAAGGCCCCGGACCAGAATCACTTCCTGGGGAAGGCGAAGTCGCGGCGGATGTTTCGGGCGATCCTGTCAAACCGGAAGAAGGAGTGGGAGTTCAACACGCACCCGCTGTTTTCCGAGTTCCTGATGGGCAAGCAGCACTTTGAGTGCACGCCGTGGGGGATGCCGACGTACTCGATCTTCGGGTGGCAGAAGCCGTGCTACCTGCTGCAGGACGGGTATGCGGACACGTTCCAGGAGTTGATGGAGGCGACGGAGTGGGAGAACTATGGCGCGAAGAGCGGGAATCCGCGGTGCGCGAACTGCATGGTGCACTCCGGGCATGAGGCGTCGGCGGTGGATTACAACTTCAGCTCGCTGAAGGGATTTGTGACGACGGCGAAGAAGTACATGTTCCCGTCGCTGTATGAGGATGAGGGCGCGCTGAAGCTGCTGAACGAGTGGAAGCCGGAGGGCCATGGACCGCTGGTGCAGATTGCGGGCGCGGCGACGACGCCGGTGGTGGTGACGACGGCAGTGAATGAGACGATGACCAGCGTGGCGGGAGACTGACGATGGCGACGGTACAGCAGGAGCACCTGAAGATCGAACAGCTGCAGCATGCGAGCGCGGACGAGCTGGAGCATGTTGCCGGGCGGGAGCGGGAGAACCTGGAGGGATGGGTTCCGGAGCTGGCGGGTGAGGCCGAGGTGCGCGAGGCGCTGGAGAAGGCGTTCGACTATCGCGGCGATATCACAGTGACGCGCAAGGATGGGTCGACGGTGGAGGGATATTTGTACGACCGGAGGACGGGGCCGACGCTGGCGGAGTCGGTGATCCGGCTGATTCCGGCGCCGAAGCCGGGCGCGCCGACGGAGCGGGTGATGGTGTCGTATGCGGATGTGGCGGGGCTGAAGTTTTCAGGGCGCGACACGGCGGCGGGCAAGAGCTTCGACGCGTGGGTGAAGAAGTACTGGGAGAAGAAGGCGGCGGGGGAGAAGAATATCGGGATCGAGGCGGAGAAGCTAGACTAAGGTGCGGAGGTTGCCATGGGAACCAGTGGCGCAGCGCTGATTGTTCAGGATGACGGCAATTTCTCGGCGACTCCAGAGCTGCAGGAATCGCTCCAGCTTTCTCCGGGGACTCGTCTGGAGCTGATCAGGCGTGAGGGCGAGGAGATCCGTTTCCGTATTCCATCTGCTATGAGAGAGATCAAGAGCTGGCGGGATCTGGAAGGCATTCTTGCCGATTTTCCTGCGGATCCGAATGCGGAGCTTGAAGCAGAACGGCAGGCTGAGTTGAAGCGAGACGCTCTTTAGGTGGACGCGATCCCGACTAAGCTGGTTCTTGATTCATGGCCGATTCTGGAGTGGCTCAAGGGAAGACAGCCGTCGACCCGGAACTTCCGTCAGATCCTGGATGCGGTATTTTCGGGAGAGACAGAGCTTGCGATGAGCCGCATCAACTATGGGGAAGTGCTTTATTCGATTCGTAAAGACTTCCCACCGGAGCGGATTGAGGCGGCTCACAGAGCGTTTCTCGAGTTGCCCATCCGGTATATCTCAGTAGATGACGCGATGGTGGACGAGGCAGCAGCTCTGAAAGCTGTGTACACCTGTTCGTATGCGGATTGTTTCGCGGTGGCGCTGGCGATTCGTTCCGACGCGCCCCCCGTGACCGGAGACAAGGAACTGCTGATGTTGCGAGAGATCGGTCTGCAGGTCCTTTGGACTGCAGTATGAGGCTGTTCATTACGGGGGCCACGGGGTTTGTGGGGTCGCATGTGGCGCGGGTGGCGGCGGAGCAGGGGGCGGAGCTTCGGCTGCTTTCGCGACAGACTTCGAAGACAGAGAATCTTCCGAAGAGCGCGGAGCTGGTGCGGGGGGATCTGCGCGAGGTGGGGGCGTTTGCGTCGGCGCTGCGGGGATGCGATGCGCTGATTCATGTGGCGGCGGATTATCGGCTGTGGGTGCCGGATCCGGCGGAGATGTACAAGGCGAATGTCGAGGGCACGCGGGAGCTGCTGCGGCTGGCGCGGGAGGCCGGGGTGCGGAGGGTGGTGTACACGTCGAGCGTGGCGACGATGGGGTTTCGCAAGGACGCGACGGCGGTGGATGAGGACGCGCCGGTGGGCGAGGCCGACATGATCGGGCACTACAAGCGGTCGAAGTGGATGGCCGAGCAGGAGGCGATGGCGGCGGCGCGGGCGGGGCAGGAGGTGGTGATCCTGAATCCGACGACGCCGATCGGGTCGATGGATGCGAAGCCGACGCCGACGGGGCGGATCGTGGTGGACTTTCTGAACGGGAAGTTTCCGGCGTATGTGGAGACGGGGTTGAACCTGGTGGATGTGGACGAGATTGCGCGGATGCATCTGCTGGCGCTGGAGCGCGGGCGGTTTGGAGAGCGGTACATTCTGGGCGGGGAGAACCTGACGCTGAAGGGGATTCTGGACAGGCTGGGGGAGATGACGGGGCTGCCTTCGCCGAGGATCAAGGTGCCGCATGCGGTGGCGATGGCGTTTGCGTTCTTCGACGAGACGGTGACGGGGAAGCTGCGCGGGAAGGAGCCTCGGGCGACGGTGGAGGCGGTGCGGATGGGACGGAAGATGATGTGGGCGAGCTCGGCGAAGGCGGAGCGCGAGCTGGGGTGGCGGGTGGTGCCGGTGGATGGGGCGCTGCGAGCGGCGGTGCGGTGGTTCGTGGCGGAGGGATATGCGCCGGGGGCGGCGAAGACGATCCAGGCTGAATCGTCTCGGGGCGGCTAAGAGCCTGTAGGTCGATGTCAATCCTGTAGAGCCAAGGCCAAGAGGTCCTGTAGGATTCAGGCCTTATGACTTACATGGACGAATGGATAGAGCTACAGGGCAAGATGCCGGCACGAGTGCGCCAGATCTCAGACGGTGTACGTGCCCGAGGCAGAGCGATGGCAGTGAACGTCATGCTGATAATGCTCGCGCCATGTATTTACGCGGCTTCGAGCGGCCCGTCCGCTGCGGAGTTAGAGGCAATTACGAACCGTGGCCGAATGCTGGCGGAATATGACGCCGCAGCATGGCATGCGACGGACGCGGTGCTGGCGACACACCCGAAGCAGGGGTCGCCGTGGCAATATGTTGCTCAGAAAACGGCTGCAGGGTGGGTCGTGGACTTCGGGCGACTGAGTGCGAACAGAGATAAATTCCTGGTAAGCGCTGAGGCTGTTCAAGGGGCCAGTGCGACAGCGTTCACGGTGAAGAGCTTTGAACCAGCACGAGAGGATACGGGGTGGATGCTTTGCGCGGCGAAGGCGATCAGCACCACGATGCAAGCGTTCTCCGGACCCCAGAGACCCTATAACGTTGCGGTGATCCCGGCCGAAAACGAAGAGCTGTATGTGTATCTGTACCCGGCACAGGTGAAGGACGGGATTTATCCGCTGGGAGCGGACGTGCGGTACCGGGTGAGTTCCGATGGCGGCAGCATCATCGAGAAGCGGCAGATGCACAGGGGCATCATCGAATCGCCGCCGCCGGCCAAAGAGAATGACGAGACGGTTGTGGGCGGGTATCACAGCCACGTGCTCAGTGATGTGCCAGAGGATACCGACGTGCTGCATGTGCTCGCGCAGCAGCCGCGGGTTCCGGAGGTGGTGATTACGGAGAAGTACCTTTACACGGTGGGCGTGGATGGCAAGATTACTAGGGAAAAGAAGCCGCGATAACCGGCTGTGAGCTGGCGGCGGACACGAGCTTTCGGCTCGGGTGAGATAGCGCGGTGGGCTAGGCGGGGTGGAAGCCGGTGAGGCGGAGGGCGGTGGAGACTTCGGGGTTGCGGGCGAAGGTGTTCCAGACGAAGTTGGAGCGGAGGTTTTCGGCCATGAGGACGCCGATGCCGATGTCGATGCCGAGGCAGTCGGGGTCGTACCAGTCGGCGTCGGGGTGGAAGGCGTCGCAGAAGCCGTAGCGGCCCCAGGAGCGCGGGTAAGTCTGCTTGAGGGAACGGAGGACGCGGAGGCAGTCTTCCGGCACGAAGGGGAGGGAGCCGGCGGGGGCGCAGGGGACGACGGAGCCGTCGAGGCGGCCGTGGGCGGGAGGGCCTCCCCAGGCGGTGTAGCCGTGCTGGGAGTCGGAGGCGGTGATGCCCCAGTAATCGGGAGAGTAGGGCTTGCCGAGCGAGAGGCAGAAGGCTTCGTGAGCGCGGGTGGCGGTGACCGAGTTGTCGAAGTAGTTGGCGTAGCGGTCGCGCTTGTTGCGGAAGTCGAACCAGGCGTGGCTGTACTGGTGGACGAAGAGGGGGTCGTCGGCGCCGATGAAGGTGAAGTCCTGAAAGTGGACGAGGGGGCGGGACCAGGCATCCCAGGAGCTGGCGGGGATGGGGTGGGTGGGGGAGGCGATGGCGAGCAGGTAGAGCATCATGTGCTCGCAGTAGTGGTTCCAGCGGCTGGGGATGAAGCGGTCGATGCGGTAGCCCATGGCGAAGGTGTCGCCGCCGTTGAGCATCCAGGGCCAGTCGACGCGGTGGTAGAGGGCGGTGGCGAGGCGCTGGATCTCGGGGTCGGAGCGGAAGAAGGCGCGGGCGGAGAGGACGCCGCAGAGAAAGATGGAGGTGTCGATGGGGGAGACTTCGCTGCCGAGGTAGGGGAAGCCGGTTTCGATGTCGTTGAAGTGGACGAGGAAGCCGTGATGGTCTTCCATCTTGTCGTGATGGAAGCGGAGGGTGCGGCGGACGCGGTCGAGGACGCGGGCGCGCGAAATGTAGCCGCGCTGAGCGGCGATGCACAGCGCGGTGAGGCCGAAGCCGGTGGAGGCGATGGAGGCCATGCGGCGGGGGTCGCGGAGGCCGGGAGGGTCGAAGGCTTTGGCGCGGTCGAGGACCTGGCCGGTGGCGGGGCTGGCCTGGTCGAGGAAGAACATGCAGCCGCGGCGCTCGAGGTCGTCGAGAAAGGCGGTGTCCGCGGGCGAGAGGCGGGCGGGAGCGGAGGGGGTTTGGGCGAAGGGGGAGAGGGCCGGCAGGGACAGGCCTGCTGCCAGCAGCTTGAGGGCATGTCTTCGGTCGATGCTCACGCGTTCGGGCTCACTGTCGTTGGACGAGAAGAACGGCTAATCCATACGCAGGAACGGTGAGGTCGAGGTGGCCGTTGCGGAGGCGGGTGCGCTCGGGGGGAGCCATCTGTCCGGCGGCCTGGAGGTCCTTGATCTGCTGCAGGGTGAGGTCGCCGGGAGGGCGGCCCATGGCGTTGAAGGCTTTGAGGACGTTGCCGTGGTCTTCGTCGACGCGGAGGATTTCGACGGTGGCGTCGGCGGGGACGTGCCGGAGGTCGAGGCTGAAGTTTTTGGCGGGAGCCGCGGGGCCGTGGGCGGGGGTGTACTTCGGGCCGATGCCCTGTGGGGGAGCGTAGTTCCAGAGGGCGAGGGCGAGGCTGCCGCTGGGGTCTTTGGTGGCGAGTGCGGATTCCGAGGCGAGGGAGAGGCGCTGCGAGCCGAGCTTGTGGAGGGCGCGGAAGACGTTCAGCGAGGGTTTGGGAATGCTGTCCGCAGCGAGGAGACCGAAGCCACCGTAGAAGGGAGAGCGGACGACGCCCTGCTCTTCAAAGACGTCGGAGAAGGACCAGTAGGCCATGTTGCTGACGAGGCCGTCGCACTGGCGGATGGTGTTGGCGAGCCAGGGGCCTATGAAGGTGGAGTCGGTGACGTTGGGCTCGTTGGAGTAGCTGGCGTTGTACTCGGAGAAGATGAGCGGGAGGTTGGGGAAGGGAGAACGGGCGATCTCGGTGTGGACCTTCTGGACGGCGCGGAAGACCATCTGGTCGCGGGGGATCTGCTCGTTGGTGCCGAGGACGTCTTTGGCGGTGTCGTTAGCGTAGACGTGGGTGGAGGCGAAGTCGAGGGGGACGTTCGCGTCTTTGACGTGCTGCAGAAAGACGCCGACCCAGGCGGCCTGCGCGGTGGCGGGGCCACCGATCTGGATGCGTGGGGAGACGGACTTGATGGCGCGGGCGGTGTGGTCGTAGAGCTCCCAATAGGTGGACTGTTTCGGGTTGCCGCCCCAGAAGTCCAGGTTGGGCTCGTTCCAGACTTCGAACTTCCATTGCGCGACCTCGTCGAGGCCGTAGCGGGTGACGAGGTGCTGGGCGAAGGCGCGGATCATGTCGTCCCAGAGCTTGTAGTCCTTCGGCGGGGAGACGTCGGGGTGGTACCAGAAGGGATGCGAGGCGTTGGGGTCGGAGGCGAGCTTGCGGGGCATGAAGCTGAGCTCGACGAAGGGGCGAACGTGATTGGCGAGCAGGCCGTCGTAGATCTGATCGACGTAGGAGAAGTTGTAGACGGAGGTGTCTGCGGTGGCGGTGCCGGACTGGCCGGCGGTCTGGGCGAACTCGATGGAGCGGCGATCGGGGTCGTAGAGGCCGACCTCGTCGTGGAAGATGGCGTGGAAGCGGACGGACTCGAAGCCGGTGGCTTCCTTTACGGTGCGGAGGTCGTTGCGGTAGCTCTCGCGGAGGGAGAGGATGGCGCGGCCGGAGCCGAAGGTCTGCTCCCAAAAGTGGGGGAACGGCGTGGCGGGCGCGGTGGCGTCAATGGTGAGGTGCTCGACGGCCGATGCGGGGGAGGCCTGGGCGGCGGGGGAGGCGAAGAGCTGTGGGGTGAAGAGAGAGAGGAGCAGCGCGATGGCGGCGGCGGCCCTCAGGGGACGCGGAGCAGGGGGCATGCGGTGTGGGTACTCCAGCGGAGTTGTGAGTGGCGCGGGGGTGCTGGGCGGAGGGCAGAGACGAGGTGCGGTGCGGGGCGTCATCGGGTTGCCTCTTTGCGGTTGCCGATACGAACGAGGACGAGTTCGTTTGGGGTGAGATCGAGGGTGAGGGTGTTGTCCTTGAGCGCGAGGCGTGCGGGTGCGGGAAGCGCAGAGGAGCGGTTCATCTGCTCCACCTGCGCGCGCGAAGGATAACGGGGGCTGCCCATGGCGGTGAAGGACTTGAGGACGTTGCTGTGGTCGTCATCGACGCGTTGGAGCGAGACGGCCGCGCTGGCAGGGACGCCGGTGAGGTGCAGCGTGACCTGATGCGGCGCGGCGGGGCCGTCCACGGGGGCGAGGTTCCAGACGGCGATGGCGAGGGTGCCGTCGGCGAGGCGGGTGACGATGGCGTTGCGGGAGGGGATGGCGAGGCGCTCGGAGCCGAGGTGATGGAGAAGAGCGAAGTCGTAGAAGCTGGGCTTGTTGATGCCGCCGGTGGCGCGGAGGCCGAACTGGCCCTGGAAGGGCTCGGTGGCGGGGCCGCCCTCTTCGAAGACGTCGGAGAAGGTCCAGAAGGAGAGCATGTCGAGGTGGCCGTCGCAGGTGCGGATGGCTTCGGCGAGCGCGGGGCCGACGTAGGGTGTGTCGCGCAGTTTGTCCTTGCCGGGGACGTTCCACTCGGTCCAGAGGAGAGGAAGGTGTGGCGTGGGAGAGGCGTCGATCTGCTGGCGGACGTGCGCGGCGGCGGCGCAGGTGCGGTCTTCCTGGATGATGTCCTTGTCGCGGAGGGGCTGGTCTTTGCCGAGCAGGCGCTCGACGGGTTCGTCGTCGTAGCCGTGGGTGGAGACGAAGTCGACGGGGACGTGGTTCTCGGCGGTGTAGGCGAGGAACTCGGGGATCCAGGCGGCGGCCGCTGTGGCGGGGCCGCCGACGCGGAGGCGCGGGCTGACGGACTTGAGCGTGCGTGCGGTGTGCGCGTAGAGCTCGAGGTAGGAGTCGAGGCGAGGGATGCCGCCCCAGAAGTCGATGTTGGGCTCGTTCCAGACTTCGAAGTACCACTGCGAGACTTCGTCGATGCCGTAGCGGTCGACGAGGTGCTGGCCGAGGGCGCGGATGAGATCGTCCCAGCGCTGCAGGCTTTTAGGCGGCGAGACGTTCTGCTTGTACCAGAAGGGGTGGAGAGCGTCGGGGTTGAAGGCCAGCTTTTTGGGCATGAAGCTGAGCTCGACGACGGGCCGGACGCCGTGCTCGAGGAGGGTGTCGTAGACCTGGTCGACGTAGGTGAAGTTGTAGACGGGGTTGCCGTGCTCGTCTTCGTTGTAGACACCGAGCTCGTCGTGGAGGATGGCGTGAAAGCGCAGGTAGTGGAGGTCGGTGGCGGACTTCACGGCGGCGAGGTCGTCCTGGAAGCTGCGGCGGAGGACGAGGGCGGCGCGGCCGGAGCCGAACATGGATTCCCAGAAGTGCGGGAAGGGTGTGGCGGGGGCGTGCGCGTCGACGGTGATCTGCTCAGCTGGGGGAGCCTGTGCGCCCGCGAAGGGAGGGACGAGCCAGCCCACGAGAAAAGCCGCCCCCCAAGACGCGATAGCCATGACGTAGAGGATCTCTTTCACGACAACCCCCATTCCGGCAACGCACGGCTGGTCTGACGCAATCGTCTTCCGGACAAACGGAAAGGGATAAGAAGAGGGCGCCCCCTGAGGAGAACCCTCTCCGATCCGTATCCATTGACCCGATCTAGAAGTTGAATCTTGCCTGCAGGTTTACAACACGAGCTCCCAATGCAGCGCGAGCCACGCCGAACTGTGTGGTGCCGATGTCGTTGTTGATCTGCGATCCATCGAGGTTGGTGATGTTGAAGAGGTTGAAGGCATCTGCCCGGATTTCGAGGTTGGCACGCTCGCCGAGGACGGGCAGATTAGGAAGGCCGAAGGCTTTCGTCAAGGTTGCGTCCAAGTTTTTGTAGCCCGGACCTGTGAATGAGTTGCGGGCAATGCCCGGGGCAGGGAAGCTGCTGGAGGTGACGACGGGAGCTGTGAAGTATCCGGTGCCGCCCTTGATCAAGGCACCGCCCTGGAAGTTCGGGCTGTTGCCGTCCGGGCCGGGCTTGAAGCCGTTGTTACTGAAATTCTGGCCTGCCCGGCCAGTATAGTAGGTGGGCCGGAACGTGCTGTATCCACTGTTTGCGTAGTAGGCCGCTCCGGTGTTGTAAACGGGAGTCCAGGGGAATCCGGTGTGGAGATTGAAGATGCCGCTGACGGACCAGCCGCCCGCGATCTTCTCCATCCAGCTGTGATTTCCCCGGAAGAAAACAGGCTGCCACAGGCCGTAGATCTTCAGCGCTTTACCGATGTTGAAGTCGGAACGTCCGCGCGCATAGACGGGGTTATAGGGGTAGGGATCGTTCTGGTAGGGTCCAGAACCGTCGTCCATGCTCTTGGACCATGTGAAGTCCGCATTCGCCGAAAACTGGTGCGACATGTTGTGCTTCAAGGTGACGAGCAGCGCGTTATAGTTCGAGGCGTTTTCGTTGTAGTAGTAGTTGACGCCGGAGACAAGCGGGTTGAAGGCATAGCCCTGACCCTGGCCGTAGACGTAGATGTTCTGCTGGCTGATGAGGTGGTGAGCTGCGCTGCCTTGATAGCCGACCGAAGCCACGAGCTGATAACCGAGGTCGACCTGCGTATCGAGGGAGTAGTGATACGTGTAGGCCGTAGGCATGTTGGTCGGGAAGGCCGTTAGCGTCAGGCCTCCCTGCGTCGGCAGGTTGACTGAGTTATAGCTGGTAATCGTGTTGGGATTGGGTGGATACCCGAAGATCGTGGATGCATCCGTAGGCAGGGCATACACAATGTTCTTGTTGATGCTGGTCGGATTGGGGCTGTCATAGACGGGGGAAACCGCATCACCCGGGTTATTGGAAGCCTGGCCGGTGATGGCAATCTGCTCCTGGTTGTAATTCAAGCCAAAGCCGCCACGGACGACGGCCTTGTTCTTCAAGCTCAGGGGGCTCCAGGCAAATCCGAACTGGGGTCCGAGGTTCCCCTTCTGGGGATTCCAGAGGTGTCCGCCGCGCTCAATGTACATGCCTGTGAACAGCGCCGGTCCGCTGCCGAAGCGCACGGACGAGATGTTGTTCTGCTTGGTGTAGAGCGAGCCGAAGTAGCTGTACCGGAGGCCCAGGTTGAAGGTCAGGCTCGGACTCGCCTTCCAATCATCCTGAACAAAGAATCCGAAGAGGTTTTCACGGTCATCGAAGCGATTCGAGCTGGGCGTTCCGGTGCGGCGATCGAATGTACCTTGTTCACGGAAGGGCGCATCGTTCAAAAAATCCCAGAGGTTGAAGAAGGTGAACTGGGGGCGTGCGCCAGCAACGTTCTCGTTGAGGTAATAGAGCCTGGTTACCTCCCCGCCGAATTTGATGGTGTGATTGCCGGCGACTTTGGTGGCCACATCGCGGTAGGTGTAGGTCCATTGGTTGTAAACGCCGGGACCTGGCGTTCCGAAGAAGTTGATAGAAGCACTACCGGTCGTGTTGATGTTGGCTTGCGGGAGGCCAAAGGGTTCCTGCGGATTGCTAGCGATCTCGTCGAAGCGATAGCCGGCGGCATTTGCGCGTGCCTCATTGAGGAAGCTAGGCGAGAATGTGTGATTCCATATCACCGAAAAGGCGTCGTTGGTCTGATCGTGATTGAAGAGGTTATAGGCACGCTGAGGTCCGTTGAACTGCTGGGTCGAGGAGGGCACCCAGTAAATGGCGAAGGCGAGATGATCCTTCTGGCTTACATTGGCGTCCAGACGACCGTTGTACTGCGCCGAGGTCTGGTTGAAGGGGCTGGACGTCTGATACTCCGCGATATCGGCGACGCCGTCCAGGCCACCACCGACACCGGGGTTCGAAGCGCCGGTCCAGCCAAGATCCTGGGCGCCGAGACCGGCTTTGAGGGGCGATCCGATATCGATGCCCTGGCCTGCGATCGTCCGGCAGTTTACGCCTTCGGTGAGGCCCGCAGCCGTGCAGTTGCCGCTGGTGAGGAGCGTTCCATTGGAAGGCTCATGACCAGCGAAGGTGACAAACCTCTTTGCAAGGCCGTTGCCAGGTGCGAGCGCGTCGAAGGCCGCGGTGTCGTACCATCCGTTGGCGGTGGAGTTCGACCCGTTCCGCAGGGTTTCATAGGCAAAGAATGCGAAAACGCGATCCTTCCAGATCGGTCCGCCGATACTGCCGCCGAACTGGTTGAAGCGTGCGGTGTCGCGCTGCAGGCCGCGTTGAATCGGAGTACCGGAGCCCAGGGAAACGGGACCGTTGTAACGCTGGTAGGCGTTCAGCCCTGGCCGGTTGACACGGAAGAAGAGGCTGCCGTGCAACTGGTTGGTACCGCTCTTCGAGGTCACCTGCATTTGAGTGCCGCTGAAGCGACCTATTTCAGCGTCGTAGACATTGGTACCGATCTTCACGTTATCGACGGAGTCTTCCGACGGCGTGATGACGGTGGCGCCGCCCCAGACCGCGCTGGACGTGCTGATGCCATCGATGGAGATGCCGTTGGTTTGAACCTGGCCGCCGCCGGAGAGGGTCTGTGCCTGGTTTTCAGTCTGGAAGATGCCTGTGGTGGCGCCGGTGCCACCGGGACCCTGGGAGCCAGGCAAGTTGCGGGTGCCGCCGCCAGCGCCGTGTGCGGCGTCGCCAATCGCACCGGGCGCCAGTTGTGCGAGCTGAAACACGTCGCGGCCGGAGGAGGGCAGATGCTGGATCTCATTGCTGTTCACAACACCCTGTAAATTGGCCGTTGCGGTATCCAGGGGAGGAAGGGTTTCGGCAGAGACGCTGACGCTGGTGGACGCTTCGCCGACAGCGAGCTGGATGTTCACGGAGTTGGCCTGCTCGGGGATGATCGTGAGGTCCTGGATGCTCTTCTGGGTAAATCCGGGAGCCTCGGCCATCAACGTGAAACGGGCGGGGGGAAGGCCATTAAAGCTGTAGACTCCACTCTCATTTGAGGTGGCCGTCTGGACACTATTGGTGGCGTTGTCCTTGAGGGTGACTTTGGCGTTGGGGATGACGGCGCCGCTGGGGTCGGTGACGGTGCCCTGGATGGAAGCGCGGAACTGGGCATGGGCGGCGGCGCTGATGAGGACCAGACCGGCGGCCAGAGAGAGACGCCATAACGTGGGGAGAGAGAACAATTTGGAGTCGGTTCTCTGTGTACGGGGGGATCGCATCATGCCTCCTGCGCAAACGATTGACGGGGATTTAATTGGACTAGGCAAACGTTTGCGCCGAAGGTCACTATGCGCCTGTGGCGCGCGGGCTGTCAAGAACGCATGCCTGAAACGGGGGACCTATAAGAGGAGTTTTGTGAAAGACTTCCGCCGTGGAGCCTTCTTCCAAAACGGGTGCAGGAGCGAACAAGGCTCGCAAGCCGGGAGCGCCGGTATCGCTTACGACTCTGTCGCAGCACCTGGGGTTGTCTGTGGCGGCGATCTCGCGGGTGCTGAACAAGGCGCCGGCGGCGAAGTCGATTCCGAAGGCGACGCAGGACCGGATTTTCGCGGCCGCCAAGCAGATGAACTATCGGCCGAATGTGCTGGCGCGATCGCTGCGGCGAGGGCAGTCGATGACGGTGGGCGTGCTGGTGCCGGAGGTGTCGGAGGGGTATGCGACGGCGGTGCTGGCGGGGATCGAGCAGGGGCTGCTGCAGAGCGACTACTTCTTTTTTTTGATCAGCCACTATCACCGCGAGGAGCTGATTGCGCGGTCGCAGAGCATGCTGGTGGACCGGTCGGTGGATGGGATGATTGCGGTGGATACGCCGTTGAGCATGCATCCTCCGCTGCCGACGATCACGGTGTCGTGCCCGGATGAGCATGAGGGGATCACGAATATTGTGTTGAATCACCGGCGCGCGGCGGAGCTGGCGATCGATCACCTGGCCGGGCTGGGACATCGCGAGGTGGCGTTTATCAAGGGCCAGACGTTTAGTTCAGATACGGATGCGCGGTGGCAGGCGATTCGGCATGCGGCGGCGCGGGCGCACCTGAACATCGACGCGAAGCTGACCGAGCAGCTGGAGGGAGAGGCGCCGGGGCATGAAACGGGGTACTTCGCCACGCAGCGGCTGCTGGCGTCCAACCGGCCGTTCACGGCGTTGTTTGCGTTCAATGATGTGTCGGCGATAGGGGCGGTGCGGGCCCTGCGGGAGGCGGGGCTGCGGGTGCCGCAGGATGTGTCGGTGGTGGGGTTCGATGATGTGCAGTCGGCGGCGTTCCAGAACCCGGGGCTGACGACGGTCCGGCAGCCGCTGCGGACGATGGGGATGCTGGCGGCCGAAGCCGTGGTGCGGCGGATCACCTCGGTGGAGGAGCATGTTCCGGCGAAGCAGATTGTGGTGGATCCGGAGCTGGTGGTGCGGGACTCGACCTGTCCTCCGCCGACCAAGCGTACGGTGAAGGCTTCGCAGTGAGGGGGACGTCCGGCCCGGGGATTGCGATTGTGGCTGCACTGCCTCGCGAGATTGCGGGGCTGGTGCGTGGGACGTCCGCGGATCGCGAGCTGATGCGGCGCGGAATTCATGTGCATGCGATACCGGGAGCCGTGGTGGTGGCGGCGGGCATGGGGGCGGCGCGGGCGACGCTGGCGGTGGAGGCAGCGCTGGCGGCTGCCGAGG
>DATLMQ010000242.1:0-3007 GCA_035537215.1 Acidobacteriaceae bacterium | reverse complement strand
GTTCGCGGTATCGGCGATGGTGATCTCAGGGTCGATGGAGACCTCGAGCATGGCGGAGGCGCCGCCGCTGATGAGAAAGAGCACGAGCGTGCGGCCGTCCACGATGCCGAGGCGGTGCAGGACGGCCTGCGCGGCGGCGCACGAATCTGCATCGGGCGTGGGATGCGCGCCGGGAAAGAAGGTGAGGGCGGGGATGGGATCGCGCGGGGGCTGGGGGGCCACGACGATGGCTTCAAGGGCGACGGGAGCATCGCGCAGGGCACGGACGGCGCCTTCGCACATGGGAGCGGCGGCTTTGCCGACGGCGACGATCAGGATGGTGTTCAGATCGGCGAGGCTGACGGTCTCGGAGGCGATCTCGAGGGCGGAGCCGCGGAGCCGGAGTTGACGCTGGACGGCGGCGGCGACGTCGACCTGATCCAGGGTGCGCCGAAAGATGGAGCGAATGAGTTCAGAGCGGGAGCTGGGCATCAACGCCCGCTTCCGACGCGCTGGCCGGCGGGGGAGGGCCAGAGGGTCTGTGAGTTGGAGGCGAGGCTCACGCGGGAGCGGGAGGGGAGGCCGCGGAGGAGGGCGGGGCGTTTGTGGCTGGGCGCGGCGATCCCCTGGCCGTCGCGGCGCAGGGGGCTGGGGATGGAGGGGATGATGGTGATGCGGTGGGATTCGTTGCCGGCGGAACCGGAGGGCATGGAGGAGAGGGCGGCGACGGCGGTGTTGTCTCGTTGCAGCTCGGTGCTCTGAGCCGAGGCCCCCGCCACCAGAATGGATAAAGATGCAGACAAACAGAACAGCTTGATGCTCAAGAAGGCGTTTCTCCTCAAGGAGTCTCCGGCAATCACTTATACCTTGGCAGGGCTCACGACCGGAAGTAGAGGGACAGCGAGAGGCGGTGGACGGAGCTGCGGCCTGCACTGACGGGTCAGGATGGACGACCGCTGCGCGGTGCGATGGGGGCGGGCTGCGCGGTATGGGATCAGGGGAGCTGCGGCTGCGGGCGGTCGCGAACGCCGACGCCATGCTCATAGACGAGATTTCCGCCGAGGTGGGCCGACAGCGAGGCGACCGCATACCCGAGAGCGGCGAGCGCCCGCACACGGGAGCGCGAGGTGTCGCGGCGACGGGCGACCATGGAGGCCATGAAGAGGGCCGTGGCTCCGATGTTGAGCAGGGCGTGCACGGCGCCGATGCGGCGGGGAGCCTCTTCCCTGACCTCGGACCAGTCGGCCAGGCCGGTGACCGCGGCGCCGACCGCGCCGGCGAGGCCGATGGCGAGAGAGGCGTCGGCGACGGTGTTCATGGCCTGGTCATCGTGCTGGAAAGCGCCGACGGCGTCGCAGAGGATGGTGACGGTCCAGGCACCGATGGGCACGTCGGTCAAGACAGCATGGAGGGGCTCGTGCAGCCAGTCTCCGTGAAGAAAGGAGAGGAGCTTTTCCCCGCCGGGCCCGCTGTCCTTAAAGGCGGACTGGATGGCCTGCTGAGCGGCGGTGGCGCCGGGGTGGATCCAGTTCTGCCGCTCTGCGGCGGCGGCGACCGGATCGGTGCTGACCGGAAGATGTGTGGACATGGTTTGCCCCCTTGGCTGGCCGGGTTTGTGCGCCGGCTGGCGGCAACGCGCAGGCCGGCTTCTCCGTCATCTGATGCCGGGTTCCGTCCTGCCGCGTTTATGGGCGCATCCCTTATGTGGAAGCTGGCGCTGGCCTCGCGCCAACGCTGGCGTCACCAGGGGCCTGTGCTGGTATGGTAGGTGTCTGCCCTGCCCTGGCTACGGGGGGGGCGTCCGCCGAGGAGGCTGAGCGTGGCTTGCGCTGAAGCGGCGAGGCTTCAGTGATCCCTTCGGCGATGCTGGCACTCGTAGCCTGGTGCACTCGTAGCCGCGAAGAGCCAGTGGATGGTCGGGGCGGAGGGATTCGAACCCCCGACCCTCTGCTCCCAAAGCAGATGCGCTACCAGACTGCGCTACGCCCCGACCTGTCCATTTTCACATAAGCGGGGACGAGGCCCTGAAGGCCTGGCGAGGGATCAGCGCCAGCCCGGGGCGCCGGTCCTGTGGAGCAGAGCACCGCCAAGCCAGAGCAGGAGCAGGAACGGAAGCATGGCGAGCAGGATGAGGCCCAGGGCGAGCAGGGCCATGAAGATCCAGTCTTTCCAGGTGTCCCGGCGGCCGCCGGCAAGGCTGAGCTCGAGCAGGTGATAGTTGCGGCGGTTGGCGCGCCAGGCGATGTCGAAGAAGTTGCCGAGGACCGGGACGGCGCCGATGCCGACCTCGATGGCGACGTTGGCGACCATGCGGGCGACGGTGACCAGAGGAACGCCGCGAAAGAAGGCCGCGAGCACGATGATGCAGCTGGCGAGACCGCCGAGGAGGTCGCCGATGCCGGGCACGAAGCCGATGATGCCGTCGAGGCCGAAGCGGATAGAGGTGCCGGGCACGCGGAACCAGGTGTCGAGCACGCGGGACAGCATGTCGAGGTTTTCGTCGCGGAAGGCGCCCCCGGCGCCACGCATGCGGGGGCGCAGAGCGCCGGAATCCTCCATGCCGGGCGGAAGAACCTCACCTTCGGTCACCTTGGCTGCCATACGTCGTGCTCCTTCGTTCCAGAGAGTTTGGATGCTACAATCGACCACGGTACGGCGGCTATAGTTCAGTGGCAGAACGCCGCTCTGTGGCAGCGGATGTCGTGGGTTCGAACCCCACTAGCCGCCCCAACCCTTTCTGCTCCGCAGAGCATTCGACCAGAGCCACTGGATACCCATCCTCGCGCCTGTGTTTTCCGGCGCGTCCCTGTGAGGCCCCGCTTTTGCCGCGCGTTTCGGCCACCTTGTCCCCGGCAGCCTCGCTCGCCCCCTCGGCTCCACATCTGTTTGTCGGCACCTCCGGATGGGCGTATCCGTCCTGGAAGCCTGCCTTTTATCCGGCTGGGGTGCCCGCGCGCTCGTTTCTGGCGTTCTATGCCTCGCAGCTTACGGCGGTGGAGGTGAACTATACCTTCCGCACGTTGCCCTC
>DATLMQ010000241.1:0-5986 GCA_035537215.1 Acidobacteriaceae bacterium | reverse complement strand
CAGCGCCCGTCCGCTGCGGCCGGACTGCCGCACCCACTGCGCTGCGGCCGCGTAGTTCAGGCGTTGATCCAAAAATGCCCCGGTCTTCTGACCCGCAGCCGCGTCGTACCCAAAGCGCAGCCCGTTCAGCGCAAACGTCGTTGTGGCCGGCGCCGCGTCTTCCGCCACCGTCGTGAACAGCGCTCCCGGCGCCGGCGCGGGAAGCTGTTCCAGCTCTCGGATCCGTGGGTCCGGCCGCTCCCATATCGTCAGCGGCTCGTCACCAGGAGCGAGCGCCGCGCGAAAGCCCTCCACAAGCACGCGCCGCACATCGTCCTGCGCCGTTCCCTGGTGCAGCAGCTGCAGGATCACCAGGTCGTTGTACCGGTCCGCGATGATGCCCGGCAGCCCATCCGCTTCGGAGAAGATCAGCCTATGCGCCGTGGTTTCGGCACTGAAGGGCGCCAGCTCACGGCGCAGCGCCAGCGCGCCGTCCATCCGCACGCGCAGCTGTGCCAGGTACTCGGCCCTCGAAAGCTCCGGTGTCCGTGCCACCAGCCGCGCCGCAATCTGCGAGCTGGTGGAGTACAGCCCCGTGCCCAGCGGAGCCCCGCGCCCATCTGCTACCGTCACCAGGGCGCCCGCCGCAAGCTCCGTCTCTGCCTCGCCCGGAGCGCCTGCGACCGAGACCTCCAGGTCGGAGCGATACACCCATAGATGACCAGCCCGAAGGCGGTCGGCGGCACGGCGGCTGATGCGAAGAGAAGGCATTCCAGGGATACTCAGCAGTTACACGTAGTTAGTCGTTCGGGTAAGTAGACATCTAAGTAGTAAGTCGAAATAGATATCGGGCTATCCGCCATTCAGTAACTGGTATAAGACACAGCCTAAGCCTTACTACAGGCTCACCAGGAACCTAATGCGACGTACATCCTCTCAACTCGTTACGGCAGTTGTGGAACAGGACGGTTCAACAGTGTCGCGAGCGCCTCCGCCACAAGATTGTGGTCCTCGCGCTGCGGCAAGCCCGAGAGGATCACGCTCCCAATCGGCCCTGTCCCTTCCAGAACAATCGGAAAGCCCCCGCCGTGCGCCGCATAGTCCGCCAGCGCCAGTCCGTGGCGAGCCTCCATCGTCTCGCCGTCCCGTTCCAGCACCCTCCCCACCGCGTACGTGCTTCGTCCAAAGCGGTGCACTGTATGGCGCTTGCGTCGAATCCAGTCCGCCTGCCCCGGCGTTGCCCCCGGGGTGGCGCACGCAAACAGCAGCTGCCCCGCCACCTCGATCTCAACCGTGCCGCCGGCACCGCGTTGAAGCAGAGCTTCCCGCAGCAGCGAGCCGAGCTGCCAGGCAGTCTCGGCGTTAAAGCTCGAAAAACGCAGCAGGCGCTCCTGCTCGTCAAGAATCGCAAGGTCTTCGATAGCGGACATGGATTCCAGTGTACGTTTGGGCCGGGCACCTCGGCCCAAACCGCATCCTCTGACCCTGCCCACCTTCGGCCGAGGCGCTGCCCGGGCAAAAGCGACGGGAGCCCGAAGGCTCCCGTCTCCACCCCGGCGCCGCGTCAAATCAGCGGGGATCGCGTCAGCGGGGATCGCGATCGCCGTTACGCCACGCTCCGTCGTGATCCCGATCACCCTGCCAGGTGTTGCCGTCGTGATACCCCCAGCCCCGGTTGTGGTGCACTGCCGTGTCATACCCCCGCAGAAACGCATCACGGAAGTGCTCGCGCTCCGGCCCCGCCACTGGCGGCCGGCGATACATCGGGCTGCGGTACGGATCCATATTCCGGTGAGACTCCCAGTCCCGCCGCGCCGCTTCCATCCCCTGATTGAATGCATTGCGGCCTACATCGTTGTAGTAGCCCGGAGGCTGTACGTTCCACTGAATCGCCTGGGCGCGGCTCACTCCCGAAGGCACCCCCACCAGGCCGGCCAGAATAAGCGCAGAAACGAAACTAGATCCACCTTTCATATCGTCCTCACTTCCAGGGCGGACAAGCCGCCCGCACACCCTCCATAAGACGTGTAGAGCGATTCCCCCGTTGTTCGCCTGCCCGTCCCAAGCCGTTTCCCCTCGCCGCGATGGCCTCGCATCCACAATCTAGCAACGTACACCTCCAACCCCACAGCGCCCCCGGTCGGCCGCCGGGTCACCCCTCCCCGCGGCAACTTCTCGTACACAATCGGGTTCTGATGGAGCAACGAGGATGGTGCTAGCCCACCTCCCAGCAAAGGTATTGATCTTCGAGGAGGATGTATGAGGCTGACACGTTTGGCAGGAGCGGCACTGGCTCTCGCAATGACCGCAGGCACCGGTGTGATGGCGGCCCAGAACTACGGTCCCCCGGGCCCGCCCCCGGGCTATGGACAGCACGGCGACTGGGAAAACGTTCCGCCTGAGTTTCGTGAAATCCAGCGGCGCGGCTTCCACGACGGCATCGAAGGCGCTCGCCGCGACTTCGACAATCACCGTCCCCCGAACGTAAACAATCGCGACGAGTTCCGCGATCCGAAGTTCATCGCCCGGCCCGACCGCCGCGCCTACCGCGAAGCTTTCCGCCGCGGATACCAGGTCGGTGTGCAGCACATCTACGGCAACGGCCGCGACTTCGGCCGCCGCGACCGCTACTAGCGCAGCGTTTCCAACAATGAGAAAGCCCGGCCGCCATGGCCGGGCTTTCTCGTTCTCGCTCTAAAACCGAAGCTGCCGTCACCCTTACGCAGCCGTTGCTTCAGCCTTCAGTCTCTCCGCTGTATCGTGCGCAATCAGCGCATCGATCGTCGGCTGCAGCATCCCTTCCATCACCATGTTCAGCTGGTGGTTCGTCAACCCGATGCGATGATCCGTCAGCCGGTTCTGCGGGAAGTTATACGTCCGGATCTTCTCCGACCGGTCGCCGCTGCCCACCTGGGACTTGCGGGCCGCCGCCTGCAGCGCATGCTGTCTCTCCATTTCCACCTCGTACAGCCGCGAGCGCAGAACGCGCATCGCCTTTTCCCGATTCTTGATCTGCGACTTCTCGTCCTGGCAGCTCACCACCGTATTCGTCGGCAGGTGCGTGATCCGCACCGCCGAGTACGTCGTATTCACCGACTGCCCCCCCGGCCCCGACGAGCAGAACGTATCCACCCGAAGATCCTTGTTCTCGATCTTCACATCCACGTCCTCCGCCTCCGGCAGCACCGCCACCGTGATCGCCGACGTATGCACCCGGCCCTGCGTCTCCGTCGCCGGCACCCGCTGCACCCGGTGCACCCCCGACTCATACTTCATCTGCGAGTACACCTTGTCGCCCTCAAAGATCGCGGTCACTTCCTTCAGCCCGCCCACCTCGCTCGGCGACTCCGACAGGATCTCCACCTTCCAGCGGTGCTGTTCCGCAAACCGCAGGTACATGCGGAACACCTCGGCCGCAAAAAGCGAAGCCTCGTCGCCACCCGTCCCCGCGCGCACCTCGATCACGATGTTCTTCTCGTCATTCGGATCCCTGGGCAGCAGAAGCACCATCAGCTCTTCTTCCACCACCGTCAGCTTCGGCTCCAGGCTGGCGAGCTCCTCTTCGGCCATCGCGCGCATGTCCAGGTCGGACTCCGCAGCCATCACGCGCGCCTCCGCCACTCCGTCGCGCAGCTTGCGGTACTGGCGGAACTTCTCCACCGTCGGCTCCAGGTCGCGGTGCTGCTTGGCAATGGTCTGAAAACGCTTCTGGTCGGCCAGCAGCGCGGGCTCCCCGAGCTGGCGGCCCAGGTCTTCATAACGGGCTTCAATCTGGTCAAGCTTGTCGAACATGGCAGGGCTCACAGGGGGCTGGGCAGCAATCGCCAGCGGAGGTTTTTAGAAACAGTTCGGGGGACGAAGCGAAAGGAGAAGGGAAGGGCGCAGCTACAAAAAATCGTGCCGGGAAGAGTTCACCGGATTGGCGCCGCTGTTCACCATCGCTTTTAGATGGTACCGCGCCCGTCAAGGGTGCGAGCCACGTCGGAACCCGCGCAGCTAATCCTCCGGCGGCTTGCCGTTCGCATAGCTCGGAATATTCTTGGCCAGGTGCCGCAGGATAAACTCGCGGATCAGGTTGTTCACCGCCTGCCCTCCCAGCCCCAGCACCGTGTTGTCCAGTACCAGCTCGCCCATTCCCTTGTCCGGGTGGTACGTGCTCGCAATCACTCCCGTCACGGCATTGCCCAGCAGGTGCGCATACCCGGGCTGCCAGCGCAGGTTGTCCCCGCGCTGAATAAACGTGGACGACACCGCATGCCATGCCCGCTTCGGAATCGGCCCATTCGTCATCACGAAGTACCGCGGGTCCTGGTGAAACAGCGACGCAAACACCACCGCCCCTAGCGTCCTTCCAATCACCGCATCCCCGTACGCCGCTCCATACCGCCGCCAGTACCCCGGAGCCCCATCGCCATAATCGGGAAACGTGTTGTTGATGTGCTCGATCCCGGCGATGATTCCCGTGGTTGCGAAGAACACCGGGTCGCTGCCCGCGCGCATCGTCAGCTTGAACTTCTGCCGCGCGTTCAGCGGAGCCGCATCCCACTGGTAGCTCGTGTAAAAGTTCGGAAGAATGCCCAGCACCCGCTGCTTCAGCTCCGCGTCCAGCTCTGCCTCGGCCAGCTGCTCCTGTGTGGCGATCACCTCCACATCGGCTGAGGTGCGGGCCAGCGGCAGCAGAATCTCCGGCAGCGCATAATTTTCGCCGACCTTCAGGTGGATATCTTGCAGCACGTAGGTCTGCAGCCCGGGCGCGCTGATCGTGATCGAGTACGTTCCCGCCGGCAGGTCCGCCATGCTGAAGAACCCTTGCGCGTCCGCGATGGTCTGGTGATCCCCGGGAGTCTCCTTGCAGATCGCCGTTACATGCGCTCCGGGAACCAGTCCCCCCTGCATGTCCGCGATCACTCCCTTGATCCGTCCCGCAGCATTGCTGGCCGCCTGCGGTGAGTCCTCTCCGGTCAGCAGGCGAACGTTGGGCTGCGGAGCCTCCGGCAGAACCTCGCCCGCCCGCACACCGGCGAGCTCCTGTGCTGCGAGCTGTCCTGTGCCGGCCACCAGCAGGCAGGCCAGCAGCGGAGCCCATGGACCCGAACGACGAGAAACAGAACGTTGGCTTTGGCGTTTCAATTGATGAGGGGGCGACGTCCTTACAATACATGCTCCGGGACCTCTCCGGGTGGCCCTCCTCGGTGGGGAGGACCTGCACCGGAGGTTGTAGCTCCGGCTGCAAATTTCCGCAGCGGGCCGCAGCCCCCACCCGCATCGAACTCTGCGGAGGGCGGGATCGTGGTCTTTGGGGAACTGGCGGAGCTCGCCGAATTGCTGGCCGGCGAAGGAAGCAAGCTGAAAAAACGCGCCGCCATCGCCGCGGCGGTCCTCCGCGCCGCGTCCGAAAGCCCCGCCGAAGCCGGCCGTTTCTGCCTCTATCTCGCCGGCCAACCCTTCGCCGAAGCCGACCCCCGCAAGCTCAACGCCGGCGGAGCCATCCTCTCCCGCGTCGTCAAAGAGATCTCCGGCGCCACCGACGCCGCCCTCGGCGCCGCCTACCGCCACCACGGCGACCTCGGCGCCGCCGCCGCCGACCTGCTGACGGCCCTGCTCGCGGCCGACCCCAGCGGCGTCGCCCATCCCCGAAGCCCCGCCGTCCCCTCCACGCTCACCGACGTCGCCGAAGCCTTCGACACCATGGCCCGCGCCCGCTCCACCGCCGCCCGCGCCGCTGCCGTCGAGTCCCTCCTCCGCCGCTCCACACCCCTCGAAGCCAAGTACCTCCTCAAGCTCATGCTGGGCGACATGCGCATCGGCGTAAAGCAGAGCCTCGTCGAAGAAGCCATCGCCGAGGCCGCCACCGCTGCCGGCTCTCCCGCCGAAGTCGCCGCCGTCCGCCACGCCGTCATGCTCGAAGCCGACCTCAGCCGCGCCGCCGAGCGCGCCTTCGCCGGCACCCTGCACCAGGCACGCATGCGCCTCTTCCACCCCCTCGGCTTCATGCTCGCCGCCCCCG
>DATLMQ010000240.1:0-7214 GCA_035537215.1 Acidobacteriaceae bacterium | reverse complement strand
CCGAGCTCGGCGCGGAGGGCGTCGAGGTGAGGGACGGCGTCGGCGGCGCGGCGGGCGAAGAAGGCGTTGTCGACGGCGTAGGGCATGAGGAACTGCGGCATGGAGGGGCCGAAGTAGTGGGCCCAGTACTCGCGGTTGCGGGTGCCGATGGGAAGGGTGGCGGCGATGAGGGGGCGGAGGGCGCGGAAGAAGAGCTGCTTGGCGAGGAGCTTGGGGCCGCTGCGGGCGCGGTCGGCGAGCCAGGATTCCGCGCGCAGGAGGACGGGGATGCCGAGGGCGTTGGCGGAGAGGATGCCGGCCATGGCGTTCACGCTGGCGTAGCCGTGGACCCAGAGGGCGTCGAAGGCGGGAGAGCCGTCGGGGTTGCGGAGGCGGCGGAAGAGGCCGCGGCTGATGGGGCTGGAGGGGGAGACGCCGCCGGTGTCGCGCCAGGGGCGGAGGAACTCGCTGCGGTAGCCGGAGAGGAGGGGGACGTCCCAGGCGACCTCGACGCCGAAGCCCTCGTCCTTGTAGCCGCGGACGGAGAAGTCGGAGCCGAAGAGGACGGTGAGGTCGATGCCGGGCTCGGCGGCGATGCGGCGGAGGAGCGGGGCCTGGTATTGGATGGGGTGGCTGACCAGGTAGGCCAGGCGGACGGGAGGGCGGGACGCGGCGGTGCGCTGAGCGGAAGACATGACCCTGGGACCCTCCCCCTCCGTTGCGCGCGACGGAGATGAGCAGACCGACGATGCCGAGCAGTGTGCCGAGGCTGCCGTTGTTGATGGAGGACTTGAGGGTGCTATTGGGCAGGAAGACGATGTCGTTGGCCTGGAGGATGGGATCGGGGTCCTTGCCCTGGAGGACGCGCTTGACGTCCAGCTTGACGACGGAGCGGCGATTGCCTTCGGTGCGGATGAGGCGGACGTCGCTGTACTTGCCTTCGAAGAGGAGGCCGCCGCTGAGGGCGGTGGCCTGCATGAGGGTGAGCGGGGAGTACTGGGTGAGGGGGATGGCTCCCTGCTGGCGGAAGGCGCCGACGACGTAGACCACGCCGATACGGCTGACGATGATGGTATCGCCGGAGAAGATGGGGATGTTGGCGAGCTCGCTGCGGAGGGGATCGGTGCCGAGGTCGATGACGATGGGCTCGGGGACGCCGGGGCGGCTGATGGTGATGACGTGGCTGGCTGTGGCGGGAAGGCCGCCGGCGACGGAGAGGACATCGAGGAGGCGGCGCGAACCGATGACGGGGACGACGCTGTGGACCTCGCCGGAGATGGTGGCGACCTGGTTGGGGCCTTCGAGGACCTGGATGGTGACCTGGGGGTCGCGGTAGATGGCGGCCTGCTGGAGGCGGCGGGCGATGAGCAGCTCGGCTTCGGAGACGGTGAGGCCATTGAGCTCCACGTTGCCGATCAGGGGGAGAAGGACGCGGCCGTCGCCGCCGAGGCGCACCTGGGGGTTGTAGTCGGCCTGCTCGAAGACGCGGATGCCGATGAGGTCGCCGGGCGAGAGGCGCGGGTCGTGAGCCTGGGGGAAGAGTATGGCGCGGTCGGTGGTGAGGGTGGCGGTGCCGGAGGGGCCGGGGCCGCTGAACTGGGCGTGGGCGGAGGCGCCGACGAGGCCCAGGCAGGAGAGCAGGAGCAGGAGCAGCGAGCGGGCGAAGAGAGGTGAGCCGGTGTGCGGCGATCTGCGGTCGATCACGACTCGTCTCCTTTGCGGGGTTTGCGTCCCTTGCCGGATTTGGATTCCCAGCCTTTGCTGTCGACGCCGGCGGAGGCGTATCCGGAGTATCCGGAGTAGCCGTAGTAGGAGTAGTACTCCGGCGAGTTGAGGTCGACGGCGTTGAGCGCGGTGCCGGTGACGCGGGTGCCGGAGCGGAGCAGGAGGTCGCGGGCGCGGCGCACGGCATGCTTGTTGGATTTGCCCTGGCGAACGACGAGGACAACGGCGTCGGCTTCGCGGGAAAGGACGACGCTGTCGGTGATGGAGAGCAGCGGGGGCGAGTCCAGCACGATGTGCGTGTAGATGCCACGGCAGCGCTCGAGGAGCTGGTGCATGACCTGGGAGCCGAGCATCTCGGTGGGGAAGGGGGGAACCGGGCCGCTGACGAGGATGTCGAGCAGGGGAACCTCGGGGACGCGCTGGACGGCCTCTTCGAGGGTGGCGCTGCCGGTGAGGACGGAGCTGAGGCCGACCTTGCCGTTGATGCTGAAGCGGTGGTGGACGGTGGGACGGCGAAGGTCGGCGTCGATGAGAAGGACGCGGACGTCGCGCTGCGAGAGGACGCAGGCGAGGTTCATGGCGACGGTGGTCTTGCCTTCGCCGGGGGTGGCGCTGGTGAGGAGCATCACCTTGGGCTCGCGGCCGGGGACGGCGAGCAGAAGGGAGGTGCGCAGGGCGCGGAAGGCCTCGGAGAACTGCGACATGGGGGTGCCGATGACGCCGAGGTTGCGCTGCACGGGGGTCTGCGCGGCCATGTCCGCGGGGGTGCGGCGGACGCGGGGGATGAGGGCGAGGGAGGGCAGGCCGGAGATGGACTCGATTTGGGCGACGGTACGGATGCCGGTGTCGAGGTTCTCCAGGATGAACGCGAGGACGATGCCGAAGACCAGCATGACGAGGCCATTGACGACCATCATGGAGGTGCGGGACTGCAGGGAGGGAGCGATGGGGGGGACGGCGTTGTCGATGATGTCGATCTCGGTGGACTCGAGACCGGCTTCGATGCCGGCGGTGCGGAGGCGCTGGGAGAGGCCCTCGTAGAGGGTGCGGTTGGATTCGAAATCGCGCTGGCGGAGGGTGTACTCGACCAGGGCGTCGCGGAGCTTGTAGGCAACGGCCTGCTCGGCTTCGAGGGCGGCGCGGGTCTGGGACTCGTTGTCACGGGCGGCGACGTAGGCCTGCTTGGCCTGATCGAGCAGGCGGCCCTGCTCCTGGTTAATCTGCTTGCTGAGCTCGTCGAGCTGCGCCTGGAGGGACTTGACCTGGGGGTGATTGGGGAGGAGGGTGGCGTTGAGCTGGGCGAGCTGGGCGCGGAGCTGGTCGCGTTGGGCGCGGAGGTTGGGAAGGGGTGAAGCCAGGCCGCCGCTGGTCTGGGCGCCGATGGAGCTGTCCAGCGCGTCCGGGTTCATGCCGCTGAGGGTGTGGTAGCGGGATTGCTGCTGGATGCGCGAGATCTGGGCCTGGCCGACGGCGCGGGTGAGGTCGTCGAGCGTGGCCTGGATTTCGTTGTGCTGGGGGTCGAAGCCCTGCACGCCGATGCGCTTCTGGAGGTCGATCAGCTGTTCCTGCTGGGTTTCGACCTGCTGCTTGAGGTCGCGAAGCTGGAGGGAGAGGAAGTCGGAGACGCGCTGGGTGGCCTCGAAGCTGGACTGCAGGCTGCGCTGGATGAACTCGCGGATGAGGCGATTGACGATGTCGGCGGAGAGCTTGGGATCGAGGGTGCTGCAGGAGATGCGGACGAGGTCCGTCTTGGGGACCGCGGAGACGGTGATCTCGTTGTTCATGGCCGCGAGGGTGCTCTGGCGGATGAACGGGTCGTCCAGGCTGAGGTGACGGTTGGGGCCGGTGTAGCCGGTGAAGGCCGCGCTGTTGGGGAGGTCGAGATCGCGGGCGACGGTCAAAAGGACGGTGTCACTTTTGATGATGGCGATCTGGCTGGGGAAAGAGGAGTTGGAGGAGCCGTAGGAGCTGTTGCTGCCGCTGACACGAAACTGGTTGGAGGCTCCGGAGCGGATCTCGATGGTGCCGGCGGCCTCGTAGAGCCGGGGCTGGGTGGTGCCCTTGTAGAAGCCGTAGAGGACGCCCAGCAGAGCGATGACCCCGATGAGGTACTTGCGCTTGCGGATAGTAAGGAGCGCCTCCGAGAGCGTGGTATCGGCGGGGGTGTTGCCGATGCCTGCTGCCGCAGGGTGGGGTTCTGCGGGCAGAGATGGAACTTCAGGACTCCCGGAGATCATTCCGGCTAGTTTACGCGAAACAGCGCAGACCTGCGGGACGAGGTATCACCCATTGGGTGAAGGGAGCCGCCGCAGGTTCTACAATGCAAGTGGACAGCAGAGAAGACGGATGTTGCGCCAGGAGTGGGTCAATGGGTGAGGTTTGTCAGATAGCAGTGGTGGGATCGGGCTATGTGGGCCTGGTGGCCGCGATGTGCTTTGCGGAGATCGGGCACAGCGTTATCTGTGTGGATAACGACGAGCGCAAGGTGGCGGCGCTGCGGAGCGGCGACAGCCTGATCCACGAGAGTCACCTGCCCGAGCTGATGGAGCGGTTCCGGAATTCGCGGGTGCGGTTCACGACGGACCTGGCGGAGGCGACGCGGGAGTGCGACGCGATCTTTATTGCGGTGGGAACGCCGCAGGCCGAGAACGGAGATGCGGACCTCTCGTATGTAGAGGCGGTGGCCAGCGAGATTGCGCGGCACATCAGCGGCTACAAGGTGATCGTGGAGAAGAGCACGGTGCCGGTGTACACGAACGAGTGGATACGGCGGGTGATCGAGCGCAATGGGGTGAGCCGGGACAGCTTCGACGTGGTGTCGAACCCGGAGTTTCTGCGCGAAGGGACGGCGGTGGAGGATTTCCTGCATCCGGACCGGATTGTGGTGGGGGCCGACAGCGAGCGGGCGGCGGCGCTGCTGAAGGCAATCTACGCGCCGCTGGTGACGGGGGCGTACTACGAGAAGGACGGGGCGATCGAAGGCTGCTGCTCGACGCAGGAGCCGCCGCCGCTGCTGCTGACTTCGACCAAGAGCGCGGAGATTATCAAGCATGCGTCGAATGCGTTTCTGGCGCTGAAGATCTCGTTTATCAATGCGGTGTCGAACCTGTGCGAGGCCGCGGACGCGAATGTGGAGCAGGTGGCGCGCGGGATTGGATTGGACTCGAGGATAGGGCCGCGGTTTCTGCGGCCGGGGATCGGGTACGGAGGATCGTGCTTTCCGAAGGACGTGGCGGCGTTCCGGTCGGTGGCGCAGCAGATGGGGCTGGACTTCAGCCTGCTGGCCGAGGTGGAGAAGATCAACGTTCAGCAGAAGAAGCGGTTTCTGAGCAAGGTGCGGTCGGCGCTGTGGACGCTGCGGGGCAAGCACCTGGCGGTGCTGGGGCTGTCGTTCAAGGGCGAGACGGACGATGTGCGGGAGTCGCCGGCGATCGACATGGTGGAGATGCTGCTGGCGGAGGGCTGCTGCGTGAAGGCCTACGACCCGGCGGCGATGGAGCGGGCCAAGCTGGAGCTTCCACCCTCCAAGCAGATGAGCTATGCGGCGGACGCGTATGAGGCGGCCAAGGATGCGGACGCCCTGCTGATCCTGACGGACTGGAGAGAGTTCGGATCGCTGGATCTGCGCAAGCTGAACTCCACGCTGCGGTATCCGATCGTGATCGACGGCCGGAATCTGTACGACCCGGGGGTGATGCTGGAGAACGGGTTTACGTACCTGAGCGTGGGCCGGCCGGCGGCGACGCCGGTGCGCGAGGCGGCGACGGCGGAGATCTAGCGGGCTGGTGGTTGAGGGTCCGGTTCAGGATTCCAGTAGTCCAGTAATCCAGTAATCCAGGATTCCAGTAGGCCAGATGCTAGAGGGCCCGTGGGCCCGGGTTCGGCAGGTATGGTCGCGCAGGCGTTGGTTAGGTTGAGGAGAGTTTTGGATGGGATCGAAGAGGGTTCTGGTTACGGGCGCGGCGGGATTTCTGGGGTCGCACCTGTGCGATGCGTTGTTGGGTGAGGGTAACGAGGTGATCGGGGTCGACAACCTGTCGACCGGAAGCCTGGCGAACCTGCGGCATCTGGAGCGGGAGTCGCGGTTCGAGTTTGAGCAGACGGATATCTGCGAGCCGATCGATGTGGGCGAGGTGGGGTATGTGTTCAACCTGGCGTCGCCGGCGAGCCCGGTGGACTACATGCGGCTGGGGATCGAGACGCTGCGGGTGGGCTCGGCGGGGACGCTGAACTCGCTGGAGGTGGCCAAGCGCTACGGGGCGGGGTATCTGCACGCCTCGACGTCGGAGTGCTACGGGGATCCGGAGGTGCATCCGCAGGTGGAGAGCTACTGGGGCAATGTGAATCCGATCGGGCCGCGCTCGGTGTACGACGAGGCGAAGCGGTTCTCGGAGGCGGCGGTGTCGGCGTACCGGCGCTATCACGGGGTGAATACGCACATGGTGCGGATCTTCAATACGTACGGTCCGCGGCTGCAGGCCAATGACGGGCGCGTGATCTCAAACCTGATGATGCAGGCGCTGCGGGGCGAGGCGCTGACGGTGTACGGGGACGGATCGCAGACGCGCAGCTTCTGCTATGTGTCGGACCTGGTGGACGGGATTCTGCGGCTGTCGAAGAGCGACGAGCACGATCCGGTGAACATCGGCAATCCGACGGAGTGGACGATCCTGGAGTGTGCGGGTGAGGTGCAGAAGCTGATCGGGTCGCACGGCGAGATCGTGTTCCGGCCGCTGCCGAAGGACGATCCGAAGCAGCGCCGGCCGGATATTACGAAGGCGCGGACGCTGCTGGGGTGGGAGCCGACGGTGCCGCTGCGGGAGGGCCTGGCGCGGTCGCTGGACTACTTCAAGGCCGCGGTGGAGGCGGAGATGAAGGCACCGACGGAGCAGCGCGCCACGACGCAGAGCCAGAACGAAGAGTACTTCCGGCTGGCTTCGGGGCGCTAACCGGAGTTCAGAAGGGGAGAGCGCCGGCGGGTCCCTTTGCCAGCTGGGATTACTTGGCAAGCTGGAATTACTTGGCAAGCTGGGGGTCGGTGTGGAGTTTGGGGAAGAACTTCACCTGGACGGCGACGGTGGTGTCGTTCTGCGTGCCGGTCTTGTAGATGGGGGCGTTCCAGCGCTCGTACTGGAGCCAGGCGTTGAGCTGGATGTCGCGGCGCAGGTTCTTGACGACGTCCACGATGAACTGGTTCTGGGTGGTGCCGAGGGGAATGAAGTCCTTGGGGGTCTTCTTGGTGAGGTACTGGAGCTGGATCCACTCGTCGGCGGAGAGGTGATAGGTGAGCCAGGCCTGGCCACCCTTGGCTTCGCGGCCGATCCAGTCGCCCATGATGTAGCCCTTGTTGGTGTAGCCCTGGCGCTGGATGGTCTCGTAGTAGTTGAACTGGCCGTTGAGGCTGCGCAGGGTGGAGGTGTCGGTGCTGGCGCCTTCGATACGGAAGTCGAGCTTCTCCATGTGCGGGATGTGGGAGATGAAGAGGCCGGGGCGATAGGCGGCGCGACGGG
>DATLMQ010000239.1:0-10617 GCA_035537215.1 Acidobacteriaceae bacterium | reverse complement strand
TTCCGGAGCATGAGCGCGTTCTGACCCGGAAAGGGGTCGACACCACGGGGATTGAGAGGGCTTCAGGAAAGAGCTTTCACTGGACGGGAAGCTATGTGAAGGACCTGAACGAGGCCGACACGCTGGCGACGGATCTGAATGTGTTTGCGGAGTTCACGCCGAAGATTCCGGAGAGCTATCGGGATTCGGAGTACCTGTTTCTGGCGAATATCGATCCTGTGCTGCAGCTCCGGGTGCGCGAGCAGATGCCGAAGGTGAAGATGGTGGCCGGCGACACGATGAACTACTGGATCAGTGCGCATCGGGACAATCTGCTGAAGGTTCTGCGAGAGCTGGACGTGCTGATCATCAACGACAAAGAGGCCCGGATGCTGAGCGGCGAGAGCAACGGGCTGCGGGCTGCGAAGAAGGTGCTGGAGCTGGGGCCGAAGTCACTGGTGGTGAAGTTCGGGGAGCACGGATCGGCGGCATACTTCACGCCGGAGAGTTTCGTGGATCGCGACGTGTGCAAGCTGTTTCGCGCGCCGGCGACACCGCAGGAAGAGGTGGTTGATCCAACCGGGGCGGGGGATTCGTTCGCGGGTGGCTTCTATGGCTACATCGCCTCGCAGGGCAAGGTGACGCCGGAGATCTTCCGCACGGCCATGTTCTACGGGTGCGTGATGGGATCGCTGGCGGTGGAGGACTTTGGCACAGAGCGGCTGCAGCGGACGACGCGTGCGGAGATCGACGAGCGCTTTGCGCATCTGCGGGAGATCTCGCATCTTGGGTGATGCAGGCGTGGTGGACGGGTGCGCCGGGCGTAGGGATCAGGTGGGCGGGCGGTGAGCAGAGCAGACAGATCGATGCAGGCCAGAAGGCCGCAGCGCCGTGCGCCCAGCTCTCCGCCGTGGGATCCGAATGCCGTCACGCCCGCGACCCGGGACGAGGTTTACCCGTTTGCTGCGGGCGGGACGGTGCTGGGATTTTTCGCGCTGCTGGTCTGCTATTCGAAGGGCTACCTTCTGCTGTATGGGGACGCGGTGGCGCACCTCGGGATCGCGCGGCGCATCGTTGACTCGCACTATCCGGGGCTGGCGCAGCTGGGCGGAGTGTGGCTGCCGCTGCCGCATCTGCTGATGCTTCCGTTTATCGGGCATATGACGATGTGGCAGACCGGATTTGCCGGGGTGCCGATGTCGCTGCTGAGCTATGCGCTGAGCGTTGCAGGCATATGGCGGCTGGGGCGGCGGATGATGCGGCCGCGCTGGGCTCTGGTGGGGACGGCGTTCTATGCGCTGAACCCGAATCTTCTTTACCTGGCGACGACGGCGATGACGGAGGCGCTGTTCCTGGCGCTGCTGATCTGGAGTGTTGTGGCGGCGGTGGAGACTGCCTCTGCGCTGCGGGTGGGCAGAGTGCGGAGTGCGGCTGTGGGGATGATCGCGGCCGGTGTGCTGATTGTGGCGCAGGTGTTCACTCGATATGACGGGTGGGTGGTGGGCGCGGCGATCTGGTGCTGGCTGGCGTGGGAGCTTTGGAGAGCGGGTTCCGAGATGCAGCGGCGCCTGCGAACACCGTTCGTCGTGTTCACGCTGATGTGCCTGGCAGGGCCGGTGGTGTGGTTCTGGTACAACCAGCACTTCGAGGGGGACTGGCTGGATTTCATGCGGGGGCCGTACTCGGCGAAGGCGATCGAGCGAAAGACGGCGCCGCCGGGTCAGCACTATCGAGGGTGGCACAATCCGGCCTGGGCTCTGCTGTTCTACACACGGACGGGGCAGGTGAATGCGGCTGTGTGGGAGACGGGCTTTGTTCTGATGACCGGAGCGCTGTATGGGCTCTGGATCCAGTGGAGACGGCGTGCGGAAGCGGCGGTTCGGGAGCGAGCGGAGACAGGGCTTTGGCTGCTGTGGGTGCCGCTGCCGTTTTATGTCTACTCGGTGGCGTACGGGTCTGTGCCGATCTTCATACCGCAGCTGTGGCCGCACTCGTACTACAACGCGCGCTATGGGATGGAGATGCTTCCAGCGCTGGCGCTGTATGGGGCGCTGGCGGCGGAACGGCTGGACCTGTGGCTGCGGGCGCGGACCGCGGGCTGGGCGAAGGTGGGCGCGAGGCTCTGGCAGCCAGCGGCGATGGTGCTGTGTGCGCTGAACTGTATCGGGATGATGTACAGGATTCCGTCCGTGCTGAAAGAGGGAATCGTGAACGCGAGCACGAGGGTGCCGTTTGAGCATGCGCTGGCCAGCTTTCTGATGCAGGTGCCTTCGGGAGAGCCGGTGATGATGGCGACGTCGGCTCATGTGGGGGCTGTCCAGACCGCAGGGCGGGATCTGCGGAGCATGGTGAGCGAACAGGATGAGGTGTCGTGGGAGCGGGCGTTGGCCGACCCCGCCCGGAATGCGGCGTATGTCATTGCGATAGCGGGGGATTCGGTGGAGAAGGCGGTGGCCGAGCACCCGGAGGGGATGGTGGAGCTGGAGGTGATCTGCACGACCGGGCAGCCCTGCGCCAAGGTTTACCAATCGCGCCTGTGGAAGCCGGGAACCACGCGGTAGAGCGCGGGTGCATCTCATGGTTTACGGCGGGAAGACGAGTGCGCCGCGGGCCGGGGACGAGTCGTCCGCCGGTACAGATCACATCTCCAACGCAAACGGCGCAGGGCCCACGTAGATGTTCAGGCGCCGAGAGGAGTTACCCCCATGGGACTGTTTACACCGGACATCAATAACCTTCGAGAGCTGTATACGACGATGCTGCAACGCGCCGTAAGCATGGAGCGCCAGCTGATCGACGAGGGTCTCCCCACCATGATCGAAAACGCCACAAGTCCGCAGCTTCGGGATGCCTTTCGAACCCACCTGGAGGAGACGAAGGAGCATGCTTCGCGGGTGGAGCGGATCCTGCAGGAGAATACGGGCGATGTGGACTCGTCCAAATGCAAGGTGATGGCTGCCCTGATCGCTGAAGGCGGCGCTTCCGCCAAGGAGGCGACGGACCAGATTCTCCGCGATGTGGTTTTGATCGCGGCGGGAAACCAGGTCGAGCATCACGAAATCGCGGTCTATGGAACGCTGCGGAACATGGCGATCATTCTCGGCCAGGCAGACCATGCCGCTCTGCTCGACCGCACGCTGGAAGAGGAGAAGCACGCGGACAAGCTGCTGACAGAGCTGTCTGAGCAGATCAACGTTGCGGCCCCTGTAGCCTAGGCAAAGTAGATGTTGGACAGAGAGCCTGTGCCCCGCGAGGGCACAGGCTCTTTTCATTCCTATCGCCGTCAGCCCAATGACGCGGAGGAAGAGGCGAGAGGCTGATCTGCGGAGCAGGTAGTATTCTGGCTCCGTGTCCGCCCTCAGCATCTCCTTTGTGAAAGCCCATGCCTGTGGCAATGACTTCCTCGTTCTGGAAGAGAGCGCGGTAGCAGGCCAGCATGCTGCGCTTGCGCAGAGGCTTTGCGCGCGCCACACGGGCGTGGGCGCGGATGGAATCGAGTTCCTGCAACGCGGTGAGGATGGGAGCCTGTTTCTGCGGTTGTTCAACGCCGACGGGAGTGAAGCCGAGCTGAGCGGCAATGGGACGCGCTGTGTGGCTGCATGGCTGGCCGCGAATGAAGGCCGGAGTGAGATGACGTTTCAGACCCATGGCGGCCCGCGCACCTGCAACGTGCTGGAGCGCGAGGGTGGGACGTGGTGGATCAGAACGGCGATGGGCATTCCGCGGGTGATGCCTCGGACCATTCAGATTGCGGGAGTCGACCAGCCCATCGAAGGGGCGATGGTGAACGTCGGTAATCCCCACTTTGTGCTCTTCCCGGAGCGGGCGGACTTCGGCAGTCATGGCATGAGCTGGGAGGAGCTGGGCGCGAAGATCAGTGTGGATCCGTTATTTAGATTTGGAACAAACGTGGAGTTCGTGCACGTTCTGGATAGCCAGGAGATTGAGTTTCGAATCTACGAGCGTGGCTGCGGTCCGACGCAGTCGTCGGGGACCGGGACGTGTGCCTCGTCGGCCGCTGCGATCACGGTGAGGGGGGCTGCACGGGAGCTTGGGGCGACCTCGCTGGGGGGCAGGCAACGGGTGGTGTGGCGGGAGAACACGCAAGAGATGTTTCTGACCGGACCCGCGGAGATCATTTGTAAAGGTGAGGTGGAGGTTGGGTGAGGTCTTGAGGCCCCGGCTGCGAACCGGCAGTGAGGTGGCGGTGGTGTCGCCGGCCAGCGCGGCAAAAGAAGAACTGATCGACCGTGGTGTTGAGCACCTGCAGCGTTTCGGGTACAAGCCGCGGGTTCTGCCACACGCCCGTGCTCGAGGGCCGCTGTATTATGCCGGCACTGCGGAGGAGCGGGTGAGCGATTTGCATGCAGCGCTGACCGATCCAGAGATCGAAGGGATCCTTTGTACTCGGGGCGGGTGGGGAAGTGTGGAACTCCTGCCGTTGCTGAATGCCGATCTAGTACGCGCGCATCCGAAGGTGTTTGTCGGATACAGCGATCACACATCGCTTCATGCCTGGTTGTGGAACGAGCTTCGCATGCAGACGTTCTATGCTCCGATGGTGGCGGCGGACTGGTCCAAAAGCGATGGTGTGGACGAACGGACATGGAAGGCTGCTGTGGAGCAGCGTGAGACCTGGAGTGTGGACGGGGAGGATGGGATGCGTTGCCTGCGGGAGGGCAGGGCGTCGGGGAGGCTTCTGGGCGGGTGCCTCTCGATTCTGCTTGAGGCTGTGGGCACTCCCTGGGCGCTGCGGATCGATGAACCGACGGTGTTGTTCCTCGAGGACGTGGGGACGAAGCCGTATCAGTGGGATCGCATGCTGCAGCATCTCCGATTTGCAGGGATGCTCCACCACGTGACCGGGATTGTGCTTGGGGATATGGAGAACAATGTGGGGCACGACGAGATGGAGCTGCTGGAGGCTGCTTGCCTCCATGCCCTGCGCGAGTTCCGCGGTCCTGTGTGTATCGGTTTACGCAGCGGGCACGTGCAGAGGGGTAATCGATCTGTTCCGCTTGGGGCCGAGGTGAGCCTGCGCTGCGAGCGTGACCTGGTGAGGATGGTGGCGTGCGCATGAGCGGAAGGAACGAGGAGAGGATGGGACCAGAGAGGATGCCAAAGCACGTGCATCTGATCGGAATCTGCGGGACGGCGATGGCGTCCCTGGCGGGGATGTTGCGCGCGCTGGGTCACAGGGTGACGGGATCGGACATGGCGGCGTATCCGCCGATGAGCGACCAGCTTCGCGCGATGGGGATTCCGATCATGGAGCCGTACGAGGCCGCGAACCTGGACCCGCGGCCGGACCTCGTGGTGGTGGGGAATGCGATCTCGCGGGGCAATGCGGAGCTGGAGCGCGTGCTGGACGAACGGATCCCGATGACGTCGATGGCTGCGCTGGTCCATGACGAGTTTCTGCTGGGGCGGGATCGATTCGTGGTCTGCGGAACCCATGGGAAGACGACCACGACGAGCATGCTGGCGTGGATCTTCGAGAGCGCGTCGAGGGCCGAGGGTGAGACGGCCGCTGCGTGGAAGCCGTCGTTTCTTATCGGGGGTGTGGCGGAGAACTTCGGGAGCAGCTTCCGGGTGCAGCAGGGGACTCGGCCTTTCATCCTGGAAGGCGATGAGTACGATACGGCGTTCTTCGACAAGGGACCGAAGTTTCTGCACTACTTTCCGGATGCGGCGATTCTCACGCATGTGGAGTTCGATCACGCGGACATCTACACCGACCTGGAGGCGGTGAAGACAGCGTTCAAGCGCATGGTGAACCTGATTCCGCGCCGCGGCCGGCTTGTGGCATTTGATGGCAGTGAGAATGTCACGGAGTGCAGCGCACGCGCGTTCTGCACGGTGGAGCGTTACGGGTTCCTGGAGGAATCGTACTGGCGGGCGGTGGACCTTCGCCAGGAGGGTGGGATCACGAGCTGGCGTTTGCTGCGCGGTGGCGTGGAGTTTGCGCGCCTGCGCCTGCCGATGGCCGGAGAACATAATGCGTTGAATGCGACGGCTGCCGCCGCTCTCGCGGCTGGGCAAGGTATCCCGGCGGAGGCGATCGAGGCAGCTTTAGCAAGCTTCAAGAGCGTGAAGAGGCGGCTGGAGGTGCGGGCCGAGGTCGCCGGGGTGACGGTGATCGATGACTTCGCGCATCATCCGACGGCGATCCGGGAGACGCTGCGGGCGCTGCGCGCGGCCTACGCTGGACGCCGCCTGTGGGCGGTGCTGGAGCCGCGCTCCAATACGCTGCGACGGAATGTGTTTGAGCGAGAGCTGGTGGAGAGCCTGGCGTTGGCGGACGAGGTCGTTCTGGCGAGCGTATTCAAGAGCGATGCAATTCCGGTTCTGGAACGGCTCGAGCCGAGTCATGTGGTGAAGGCTCTGGTCACCAGAGATGTGCCGGCGGTGTTGTGTGCCGATGCCGATGAGATTGTGGGAGAGATCGCACCTCGTGTTCGTGGTGGAGACGTTGTCGCCATTCTCTCGAACGGGGGATTCGGGGGCATCTACGAGAAACTTCCCGCAGCCATCAAGGCCAGAGCGCAGGCAGCATCGGGAGCTGCCGCCTCGCGATGACGGCGCGGTATTCTTAGCCGGTATGTTCGCCAGCCTGCGGCTTCTGTTCGTGTATCTCTTTCTCGGCATCCCAGCGGCTGTGATCGGTATCCCATGGTCCGTATTTGTCGGCGACTTTCAACGAATGTACAGCTGGGGCATGGGCATTGCGGCGCTTGGCGTAAGGGCGGCCGGCATACGGGTGCGCCGCGAGGGCCTGGAGAACATCGAGCCGGGCAAGCAGTACATCTTTCTGAGCAACCATGTGTCGAACCTAGACCCACCGGTGCTGCTGCCCTCTGTGCCTGGGATGACCAGCGTGTTCCTGAAGCGCGAACTCATGAAGATCCCGCTGCTGGGAACGGCGATGCGCATGGGCAAGTATGTGCCGGTGTCGCGTGGGCACTCGCGCGAGGAAGCGCGGCAAAGCGTGGAGGTGGCTGCAGACGCGTTACGGAGCGGGCTGCACATCACGATCTTCCCGGAGGGCACACGGTCTGCGGATGGACGGCTGCTGCCGTTCAAGAAGGGCGGGTTCTTCCTGGCGGAAGAGACGGGTGCGCCGATCATCCCGGTTGTGATCAAGGGAACAGCTCAGATGATGGCGAAGGGGAGCTTGCGAATCACTCCGGGAGAGGCACTGGTGAAGTTTCTGCCAGCGATCAGCCCAAAGGATCACGCGTCGCGCGAGGAGTTGATGGAGGCGGTGCGCACCGTCATGGAACGAGAGCTCGAGGTCGCCTGAGGGTTACTTGACGATGGCGTTGTAGCCGTCGGCGAGCAGCCGTTGACGCATGGTTTCGGCGTCTTTGTGCGTGGCGAAAGGGCCGACCTGGATATGCACGAACTTGTCCTGTGGAGTGGTTCGGGCGGCTACATCGTAGCCTTTGGAACGAAGGGCGTTGGTCAGGAGCTCAGCATCCTCTTTGTGTGAGACTGCCGCGATCTGCACGATGAAGGCGCCGGCGGGAGCGACTGCAGGGGCCGGGGGCGTGGAGGCCGCCGCCGTGGCGTGTTCGGGTGGGGGGGCGGAGTTCCGGGAGACCGCAGCTGTCCTGGAGGGGGAAGCAGGAGCAGGATCTGCCGGGGTGCCTGCTGCCCTGGGGATCGAAGGAGCTGAGCTGTCGCCAAGGGCAGGTGAGCTGCGACGAGAGGCGGACAGCGGGGAGCCGGGTGAGGGCTTCGGGGCGTCCTGACCCGCAGCGGTTGGCGTTGAACTGCGGGCGGTCTCAGGGGCGTTCGCCGGGACTGGGGCAGCTGCGGTGGATCGCCGGCCGAGGTTGTACCCGAAGCCGAAGAAGAGGCCACACAGAAGCACAAGGCCCAGGAAGATACCGAGAATAGAGCCGGTGCTGAGCGTCAGCTCGCGGTCGCGTTCGCCGCTGAGGTCGTGGTCGTTATCGAGGAGTGGGCTCATGGCGCGCTGGGCGGATCAGAAGCGCAGGAAAAAGCCGGCAGTGGGCTGAGTGGCGATGGTGTGCTGCTTGATCGTGAGGTAGTTCTGGCCATAATCGGGGGCCAGATAGAAGACCTGCCGGAAGGACGCCCGCAGGCCGAAGTGGCTGTTGACAAACTCCTGCTGGACTCCGGCGTTGTAGTAGTACGCCGCACGGGCCTGCACGGGGAGCTGTGCACCGCCACCGGCGGTTGGCTTGAATTCGATGCTGCCCATGCCGGCGGAGACGAAAGGCTGCAGACCGAAGATGGGATGTGGGGGAGTAACGATGTAGCCGAGGGTGTACTCGTTATAGGTCGTCTGCACCTGGAAGATGCTGGCGCCGTTAGGGGCGGGACTGTATCCCTCGGTGTAGCGAGCCCAGCCGTAGTTGAACTCCAGGCCGACGTATGGCTTGGCTATGTAACGGATATTGAGCAGGGCCCCGAGTGTATTGGAAGCCGTCTGGGTGATGGGCACGTTGTAGTTTGCGGCTCCTGTGGGGAGGATCCGCCCGGAGACGTCGCGGGTGAACTCACCGGAGCCGCTGATGCCGAGGTCGACACGGGAGAGTTGACGGGCGAGCGGAGTCGTTTGAGCAGATGCGGTGCCGAGGGCACACGCGAGAGAGATAGCGGCGGCCAGAAGGGCTCGCGAAGCGGTGCGGATCAAGACAGGAAAACTCCGGGCGCGTCGTGCGCTGGCTCTAGTCTAACCCTTTGTTCCTGCGGGCGCGCCGTGCGATGCGGGTGAGCACGGTGGTTCCGATGCCGGTGAAGAGACCGCAGCCGATCGCCACGGACATGCGGAGAGAGGGTTGCTGTCCTGCCGGGAAAAGCAGGAGCAGGCCTGCGATCAGTGAGAGTGTGGTGACGGCTAAGGCCCACAGGGGAAGTGGGAGGCGCAGGGGCACGAGGAGAGCACCGGAGGCGGCGACTGTAAGGGCCAGCCCAGCCGGACGGGGGTGGCGGTGGAGGAGACCTGCACCGGCCAGCAGGGTAAGCAGAAGCCCGGCCGTGCCGGGGAGGATGGAGCCGGGGCGGTTGAGCTCGAGGGCGATGAGAGCGATGCCCAACGTGAGCAGGAGGAGGGCAGCGTCTGGCGAAAGGGAGGAGAGGAACGGCGTCATGCGCGTGTTTGCCACCGCGGTTCAGGGGATGGCCTGGCCACGCTGCTGCAGGTTCTGGCGAAGGGCGAGCGCGGCGGCGTTGGCGGGTTCGAGGTGCAGCGCACGGGTGACCTCGTCGGCGCTGGTGGAGAGCTGGTTCTGGGCGAGGTCGAGCCGGGCGAGAACGAGCAGGGCAGGGACGTTGGGCTGCAGGTTGAGCGATTGCTGTGCTTCTCCGCGAGCTTCGGCCGCGCTGCCGGTTTTCTCGCGAACCTGGGCGAGGCCGGCATGGGCTACGGCACTGCGGGGATCGGCGGCGAGAGCGGACTGGAACTGCTGCTCGGCTTCCGGCAGAAGGCCCTGGGCGAGATACTCGCGGCCGAGATCGGTGTACTCGGCGGCGCGCTTGTCGGGAGGGAGCATGGCCAGGCGGGCAGCGCGGAGCTGGTCGAGCTGAAAGGCGGCCTGGCGAAACCCTGTCTCCGAGTAGCTGCGGCGAATGCGTTCCACGGGGCTGAAGCCGCCGTCGGGGTTCTGCGCGAGACGGGTGCCGGGGGGGGCGATGGAGAGGTGGGCACGGAGGGAGCCGGCCTCGTTGTCACTGGGCTTGAGCTTGAGGGCGGCATCGGCCTGCTGGAGGGCGGGCTGGAGCTCGCCGCGGCGGAAGAGGGAGATGGCGAGGTTGTAGTGGTAGTCGGCGTCGGAGGGGTCGGCGGCGGAGGCGCGCTGGAAGAGGGGGACGGCGTCCTTGCCCTGACGGGCGAGGGCGACACCCTGGTCATTGACGACCTCGGGGAGGGGGAGCCGGCTGGCGACGAACTCGAAGGCGGTGGCGGCGGCGGCGTAGTTGGCGGTGTTGAAGCGGGCGAGGCCGAGGTAGAAGTTGGCCTCCAGGGACTGGGGGTCGGACTGGGGGATCTTGGCGAGGGTGGCGGCGGCTGCCCCGAAGTCGCGGGCGTTGAACTGCTGCTTGCCCAGGGCGAGAAGGGCGGCGACGTAGGTGGGGGCGGAGGCGATGGCGGTGCCGAGGCGCTGGATGGCTTCGGCAGGGGTGGAGGCGTTGATGCCGCGGATGTAGTTCTCGAAGGCGGGGAGGGGAACGGCGCCAGAGGAGGCGACAAAGGTCTGCTCGGCTACGTTGATCCCGGGGTCGATGGCGCGGGCGACCTTCCAGGCGACGGCGTTCTCGGCGTCGTAGAGGCGGTTGAGGTCGGCGCCGTCGTCGACGGGGGAGGAGAGGCGGAGGGCGTCGACGGAGAGGACCTGGGACTGGATGTTGATGCGGGAGCCGGTGGTGGTGAAGCTGCCGATGATGACGAAGTTGGCGTCGAGCTGCTGGGCGATGCGGATGGTGGTGGCGCGAGAGGGGCGGAAGTCGGGGGGAAGGCCGAGATGGGTGAGGGCGAAGGCGCGGTCGTCGTGGGAGATGGTGAGGACGCCGACGGAGTTGAGGCGCTTGTCGAGGGTATCGGGGAAGGAGTTGCCGATCCAGTTGAGGGTGGCGTTGCCGGAGCGATTTTCAAAGGGGAGGACGAGG
>DATLMQ010000238.1:0-6363 GCA_035537215.1 Acidobacteriaceae bacterium | reverse complement strand
CATTGATCACCGACGAGATCGCGATCACCGTCATCACGCCGATCACGATCCCCAGGATCGTCAGCGCCGACCGCATCTTGTTGGCGCGCAGCGTATCCAGCGCCATCTTCACCGACTCGCGCTGATCGCTCCCGGTCATCTAGAACTCACTCCGCAACGCTACAATCGGATCCAGGTTGGCCGCCTTGCGCGCCGGATACACCCCGAAGAACAGCCCCACCGACGCCGCCACAAACAGCCCCGCAAAGACGCTCCACAGCGCAATCGACGACGGAAAGTTCAGCAGGATCGTCACTGTCTTCGCTACCGCGATCCCCGCGATCACGCCGATCGCTCCGCCCGCCACGGCCATCGTGCCCGACTCCAGCAGAAACTGCAGCATCACATCCTGCCGCCGCGCCCCCAACGCTTTACGCACGCCAATCTCCCGCGTGCGCTCCGTCACTGACACCAGCATGATGTTCATGATCACGATTCCGCCCACAATCAGCGAGATCGCCGCAATCGCCACCGCCACCGCCTCAAACCCGCCGCTGATCTGGTGCCACAGCCCCACCAGCGTATCGCTCGACTCCAGCGTAAAGCTGTCCTCCGCGCCGGGCCGGTCATGCCGCAGGCTGCGCATGATCACACGCCCCTGGTCGCTCGCCGCCGCCAGCCCGTTCTCGCTGTTCGCCGCCTTCGCGTACAGCGTCACCGACTTCGCCGTCCCGTACGTCTTCTGGTACGAGGTCAGCGGCACGGCTACCCAGTTGTCCTGGCTCTGCCCCAGCGTCTTTCCCTGCCTCTCGGCCAGCCCGATGATCGTGTACGGAACCCCGCTCACCCGGATCTCCTTGCCCAGCGGGTCGTCCCCCTTCAGCAGGTTGTCCTCGATATCGGCTCCGATGATCGCCACCCGCGACGCATGCGTCTCATCGGCCTGCGTAAAGCTGCGCCCCTCCACCACGTCCAGGTTCTGCATCTCCGGCATCAGCGCCGTATACCCGCGGATCATCACGTCCGTCGCCGACTCCTTGCCAAAGATCACCGGCCCCGTCGTGGACTGCAGCGCACCCACCTGCGTGCACAGCGTGCACTGCTGCTGCATCGCGTGGTAGTCGTCCAGCGTCAGCACCTTGCGCTTCTGGAACTTGATGTACTCCGTGTAGCTCGTAATCACCGACGGCTGCCGCGACACCGTAAACACATCCGCGCCGTAGCGGTTCACCTTCGTGGCGACGTACACATTCGCGCCATTCACCAGCGTCACCACCGCAATCACCGACGCCACGCCGATCACCACCCCCAGCAGCGTGAGCACGGAGCGCAGCTTGTTGGCCCAGAGGGAGGCCAGCGCCAGTCGAATTGCTTCGCGGAACTCCATGGAGGGTGCCTTTCAGTCTATCCCGGCCGCCGGGCACACAGCCGCGTGCGGGCGCAGGGACCGTTCCCGAAGATACGGCGCCGGACCCGCGCCGGTTCCCGGCCCTCACCCGGCCGCGCGCGAACTCTGCCTTTGCAGTCCCGAACTCAGCGCACCGGCGCCTTCTGCAGCGCCTCCAGCTCGGCCGTAAACGCCGCCTTCGGCTGCAGGTCGGTGTCAAACGGCAGGCAGCGCTCCGGCTGCGTATCCTTGCGGTTGCCCTCGTGGTTCAGCCACGTGAACCGGTCCGTGATGCCCCACGTCAGCAGCGCCACCACTGCCGGGTTAGCCAGCGTCGTGTTCAGATAGCTGCGGTACACCTCGGCTACGGCCGCATCCCGCGCTCCCACGTCCGGCGGAAGCTCGCGGTCGTTGACGTCCATCTCTGTCAGCAACATCTTCAGCCCGAGCGCCTGCACATCCTGCATGAACTTCGTCAGCCCCGGTCCATACGTGTGCGCCGGCCCCGCCGAAATGTGCGACTGGATCCCCACCGCGTCCAGCGGCACACCGCGCGCTTGCATCCCGCGCAGCAGCGCCAGCACTGCCTCCCGCTTGGCCGCCGACTTCTCGTCCTCGCCCTCGATCGCATAGTCGTTGTAGACCAGCAGCGCCTTCGGATCCACCCGCCGCGCCGTCCGGAACGCAATGTCGATATAGCCCGGCAGCACCTTCTGCCACGGCGAGTTGCGCATCCCGTCCGGCAGCCCATCGCTGATCTGGATCGCCTCGTTCACCACGTCCCAGCTGTGCATCCGGCCCGCGTAGCGGCCTCCCACAACCTCGATGTGCCGCACCAGCACGTCCTCTGCCGTGCGCCGGTTCATGTACGCGTCGAACCATACCGGAAGCTGCCGGTGCCACACGAAGTTGTGCCCCCGCAGCTGCATCCCGTTCGCGTGCGCGAATTCGGCGATGGTGTCCGCGTCGTCGAAGAAGAAGGACGTCGGCGTAGGCCGCAGCGGACCGAACTTGAACTCGCTCTCCCCCACCAGCAGGCCCGCCTGGCGCCGCACCAGCTCGGCATACGGGGCATTGCTGCGCAGCAGCTCCGCCCGCACGGCGCACCCCACCAGGATGCCCCGCGAAGCTCCAGCCCCCCGCAGCGTATCCGCAGAGCTCCCCGCAGCCGGCGCGACAGAAGCCGCATGGAAGCCTTGCCCCGCGGTGGCTTGCTGCGCAAAAGAGGAAAGCGAAGCTCCCGGAAGCGACGAGAGCGCCGCCGCCGCCGCGGTGCCCTGAAGGAAATGCCGGCGTGTGAAGCTGCCCATACTCTGCATGATCGCAGAAACCTTCCGTTGAATCTGCGACCCTGCACTCCCTCCCTGTAGACTGAAGCTGTGCAGGCGGCCGGGCGATCGCTGCCGCGCGGTCCTCTTCGGAGCTCTCGCGCGGGGGAGGAAAGTCCGAACTCCGCAGGGCAGTGTGCCGGATAACGTCCGGGATTCGGGCGTCAAGGCCCGAAGACGGCCAGTGCAACAGAAAGCAAACCGCCTCTTGCGCAAGCAAGCGGTAAGGGTGAAAGGGTGGGGTAAGAGCCCACCGCGCCGGCAGCAATGTCGGCGGCACGGTAAACCCCACACGGAGCAAGACCAAATAGGCAGGGAGACCATCGCTCCTCTTCAGGCGAGGTCACGCAGCGGCCCGTTGCGTCCAGGCGAAGAGAGCTGGTGAAAGCCAGCAGCCGGAACCTGCGGGTAGGTTGCTTGAGCGGCGTAGCAATGCGTCGCCTAGAGGAATGATCGCTAGAACAGAATTCGGCTTACGGGCCGCCTGCACAAACTTCTCCTCACACATTCGCCACCGCTTTCCAAAACGGAACGCCCCGCATCCTTGACGCGGGGGATTCCTACCCACCTGAAGGGGAATGGCCCGCGGCGTGCCTTCGCGTAGACTGGCGGCATCATGCCCCTGAGTTCGTCCGCCTTGCTGTCCCGGCCCAGCGTGTTCTCATTCGCCCGTCCCGCCCTCCTCAGCCTCTGCGGGCTTGCTGCGCTGGCGCTCACCGGCTGCGGCCTGGGCACCACCGCCGCCCCGGACCCCGTCTCGCTCGCCGTCAACGGCCGCGTCCACGGAGGCCAGCAGCCCGTCGTCGGAGCCCAGCTCCAGCTCTTCGTCGTCGGCAACGCCGGCAACGGCAGCGCCTCCACCGCGAAGCTCGACCGCACCGTCCTCAGCGACTCCCAGGGCGGCTTCTCCATCACCGGCGACTACACCTGCAGCGCCTCCACCGATCAGGTCTTCCTCGTCGCCACCGGCGGCAACCCCGGCCTTGGCCCCAACGGCCGCAACCCCGCGCTCGCCATGATGGCCGCCCTCGGCAACTGCGGCGACCTTAGCCCCACCCAGTTCATCGTCATCAACGAGATCACCACCGTCGCCGCCGCCTGGGCGCTCGCCCCTTTCGCCACGGGCTATGACCACATCGGCGCCAGCTCCACCAACGCCACCGGCATAGCCAACGCTATGCGCAACGCCGCGCTCATCGCCAACACCGCCACCGGCAACACCGCCACACTCCCCTCCACCCTCTCCACCGAACCCGGCAAGATCGCCGCGCTCGCCGACGCCATGGCCTCCTGCATCAACTCCGACGGGGGCACCGGCTGCACCCCGTTCTTCAGCGCCGCCACCTCCAGCGGCGTCTCCGCCCCCAGCAACACCTTCGACGCCGCGCTGAACATCATCAAGCACCCCGGCACCAACGTCGCCGCCGTCTTCTCCGCCATCGCCCCGCAGCCTCCCTTTCCCACAGCGCTCACCCAGGCCCCGCACGACTGGACCCTCAGCCTCACCGTCACCGGCGGCGGCCTCCTCGGTCCCACCGCGCTCGGCCTCGACGCCCAGGGCAACGCCTGGGTCGCCGACGTCAACCTGCTCAGCGGCTTCAGCCCCCAGGGAACGCCCCTCAGCCCCACCGGCTTCGGCTCCGGCTCCCTCGGCACCGACTGGGGCCTTACCGTTGATCCCCGCGGCGACATCTGGGTCAGCGTCTCCGAAACCCCCAGCCACCGTCCCACCAAGGGCTCAATCGTCCGGCTCCTCGGCGCCTCCTCCGGTGGCGCCCTCGGCACCCCCACCGTCTTCGTCGATAACTCCATCAACTATCCCTTCGCCATCGCCGCCGACAGCAACGGCAAGATCCTCATCGCCAACAACAGCATCGTCTCCGGCACGGCCGGCACCGGCGTCGTCGTCCTCGACCCCACCGCCAACACCTTCACCCCGCTCACCGGCGGCAACGCCATCGAAGGCGCCACCGCCATCGCCCCCGACCCCTCCCACGGCATCTGGGTCGCCGACACCTCCGACTACAGCGCCACCCACATCGACGCCGCCGGCAACCTCATCGCCGCCGTCGACTGCTGCGGCCCCTCCGACGCCGTCGCCCTCGACGCCTCCGCCAACGCCTGGGTCGCCAACTACCTCGACGACGCCGCCGACCTCAGCTCCGACACCGACAAGGGCTCCATCTCCCTCATCGCCCCCGACGGCCGCATCCTCCAGCAGTTCCTCACCGGCGGCGGTCTCCTCCATCCCTCCGGCCTCGCCGTCGACGCCTCCGGAACCGTCTGGGTCGCCAACTACCGCGTCGCCGACGGACAGACCTGGGCCAGCTTTTCTGAGCTCGCCGCCAGCTCCTCCTCCACTCCCGGCGCCGCACTCTCCCCCGCCACCGGCTTCGGCCTCGATGCCAAGCTGCTCGAGCCCTACTCCATCGCCGTCGATCCCAGCGGCAACCTCTGGCTCGCCAACCAGGGCCGCGACAGCGTCATCATGTTCTTCGGCGCAGCCGCCCCCACCAAAACCCCGAAAACCGTCACCCCCGTAGCCCCCTGACCTTCGCTGTCCCGCACCTCCCCACAAAGATCGGGGTTCTGCTCAGGCCTACGCATAAAATGGAGGCGTCGGCGGTCCGCCCCGGTCTCCCGCCCGGGCCCACGCCGGCCTCGGCCTCACGCTTTGCGGCTTCCTGAGCTCACCTTTGCGGCTATGGCACTGGCCTTCTCGGCGCACACGCCGGGGAATGCCCGCGTCGGCCCCCCGGGCCCGCCGCCCGCCGCCCGCCCTTCCTTCGACATCCTCACCCGGCGCATGGACGTCGACGTCGACGGCGCGCCCACCGCCTACGGCCCTCCCGGCCTCCCCACCCTCGACGACCTCCGCAACGCCCACTCCATGGGCCGCCCCGACGCCCCCATCGTCGGCTACCTCCTCGAAGCCGACCCGCCCCACCGCCCCGTCATCCAGGGTCGCAACGATCCCGCCCCCGGGTACTACGTCTCCCAGACCGCCTTCTCCGACCCCGCCATCGAGGACGAGCGCGACCCCCGCGCCTACCTCAACGCCTCCGCTATCAACTACGTCGTCCTCGGCGACCGCGCCCGCCAGCTCGGCGCCCGCCTCGGAGACTTCGTCGCCGTCTTCTCCCGGCGCACCGGCCGCGTCGTCATCGGCATTGTCGGCGACTCCGGCAATCCCAGCGGCGATGAAGGCTCCCTCCACCTTCTCCAGGCCCTCGGCTATCCCTTCCGCGACGGCAAAAGCGACTCCGTCGAGCGCCCCGAGATCGTCGTGCGTTTCTTCCCCGGCTCCAACCCGGAGCATCGCTTCTTCCGCACCCAGGCCGCACTGGACGCCGCCGCCCGCGACCTCGGTCTCGACCGCGACTTCACCTCAGCCGCCTCGGGAAAGTAGCCCCGCGCCATAATCTCCGCCCACCATATCTCCGCCTTCTTGCTGCGGCCACAACCGGTTACCCGCCGCGATGCCCGCTTCCACGCTAGGCATCGCCTGCACGCCGCCCCGGCACGGTACCCTTCCCGTATGAGGGTTGGAGCACGAGGTTGGGTCCGCTCTGCGGTGCTGCCGCTGTCCCTGGCCGCGGCGCTGGTCGGTCTGGGTTCCTGCAACGGCGGCGACCCCCAGCCCCTTCCGCCCCTCCCCAACGGAGGTCC
>DATLMQ010000237.1:0-3415 GCA_035537215.1 Acidobacteriaceae bacterium | reverse complement strand
GATCCTCTCTGCCCAGTGCACGGATGCGCGGGTGAATCTGGTGACTCCGGAGCTGTTCCGGGTGTTTCCCACGCCGAAGGCGATGGCGGCGGCTTCGCTGCCGGCGATCGAGGAGATCATCCGGTCGACGGGGTTCTTCCGGAACAAGGCCAAGAGCATCAAGGGGGCGGCCACGGTGCTGACCGAGCGCTTCGGCGGAGAGGTTCCGCGGACCATGGAGGAGATGCTGGAGCTTCCGGGTGTGGCGCGGAAGACGGCCAACGTGGTGCTTGGGTCGTGGTACGGGATCGCTTCCGGCGTGGTGGTGGACACGCATGTTCTGCGGCTCTCGCGACGGCTGGAGCTGACCAGGAACACGGATGCGGTGAAGGTGGAGCAGGACCTGCAGAAGGTGATTCCGAAGGACCGCTGGATTCAGTTTTCACACGAGGTGATCTACCACGGGCGGAGGGTGTGCGTGGCCCGGACCCCGCGGTGCGAGGAGTGCTCCCTGGAGACGCTTTGCAATTCGGCGGACAAGACGTGGAGCACACACTAGGTACCCCCCCTACCCCCCCGTTCTTTGTACAAAGTATCCGAAATCAACAACTTGCATGTGTTTTTGATGTGCAAAGTATTGATTCCAGATAGTTTACGGGCAAAGTCTTCAGAACATTGGACTTAGGGTCGTTCCGAGGAGGCTGTGGCTGTCCGCAATGCGGGGATCTCTCCGCTACGGCCTGCGGCCTTCGGTCGAGATGACGGTTGTGGGGGGCTGAGCGGAGGTGGCCGGAGGAGCGCTGGTGGGCGTGCTCGGGTCGCTGACTCGCCGATGCCACGGGTCGCCGACTACTTTATCCCCGGTCGCTGTTTGGTTGGTGCCTCGGGTCGACGACTCCTTCATCCCCCGGGTCGCTGATTCGTTGATGCCCGGGGTCGACGATTCGGTGATGCACCGAGTTGCCGATTCGGGCCGCCGATCCTTCATGCCCTGGGGCGCTGACTCCTTGATGCCCCGGTCGCGGTCTGGTGGGTGCCTCGCGTGGCCATGGGTCGGCGCGTGGCGTCGCCTGGGCGAAGGGCTATTTCCATTGTAAGGGGCTGAGGCAAATACATATGCAGCGATTCGCCCCGGCTATCTCGCAGCGCTGCTGGACTTAGCCGGGGCGGGAGAGCGACACGGGTTGACAGGCAGGACGCGACCGCGCGGCAGAGACGCGAAGGCGCGGCAGAGACGCGAAGGCGCGGCAGAGACGCGAGGGCTCGGCAGGGACGCGAGGGGGGGACAAGGACCGGCAGCGCTACGTGATCGGAGCCGGGAGAGAAGGCGCAGGGATCAGCGGAGCGCAGAGGGTAAAGGGGGCACGGAGAGGCAGATGTGAGCCTCTTCCAATGGGGGAAGGCTGGAGACCGGGACCTGGGCGGCGACGGTCATGAAGCAGAGGGGGCAGATGGAGTCGACGGTTCCATCCGGATGGGGACGGCGGGGGAAGGTGCGGGCGGTACAAGGGGCCGAGGTCACGTGCAGGGTCCTTTCCAGGAGGACGCGAGTTGAGGAGAGCGAGCGTCGAGGAAGATCGGAGTGCAGGGAGGTTTGAACTCGATCGTCCGGTGAAGAAGAGGCTGGCACCGACCGAATTCCAGACCATGTTCGTGACCCGGACCAGCGGTGGAAGTTGCGAGGAAAAGGCGCGGCGCGGGAGTCTCGCGAAGGCTGCGGAAAGGCGGCAAGTAGCTTGCAGGGTTAGGGTTAGCTGGTCAGTCGAGCACCGGCCAGTCATCGACCCAACGAACTTTCTTTAGCCAGAGCGAGGCGTCGCCGTTGCCGGAGACGGCCTGGGCGTGGAAGACGATCTCGGTGGTGTCGGAGCGGGGGTCGTTGTAGACGGTGCCGCCGCCGACTCCCATCCAGTGGGTGGTGTCTCCCCCGAGAATGACGGTGGACCCGCCCTGCAGCATGGGCTTGCCGTCCAGGGCGAGGAAGGGGCCGTGGGGGCTGGAGGAGCGGCCGACGGCCATCTTGTAGTCATTTTGGGAGAGGACGGGGCGGCAGCAGAAGTCGATGGAGACGAAGAGGAAGTAGAAGCCGTTGTGGAAGAGCTGGGAGGAGCCTTCGATGGGGTGCTCGGGGACGTCGGGGCGGGCGGCGAGCCGGAAGAGGGGAGCGGAGGCGGGGTCGCGGAGCAGGCCGGTGGAGGGGTCGAGCTCGCGCTGGGCGATGCCTCCCCAATAGCTGCCGAAGGAGAGCCAGACGCGGCCCTCGAGGTCGACGAGGACGTTGGGGTCGAGGACGTTGATGTCGTCGCCGGTGTGGGACTCGAGGACGGAGCCGCGGTCGACCCAGCGATAACGGGGATCGGCGGGGTCGAGGGTGACGTTGGTGGCGAGGCCGACGAGGGTGTTCTCGGTGTAGGCGAGGGAGGCGGTGTAGTAGACGTGGAAGACGCCGTTGAAGAAGGAGATGTCGGGGGCCCAGAGGTTGACGACGCCGGGGAGCTTGCGGGTGATCCAGGAGGGGACGCTGGGGAAGACGCTGCCGCATTGCTTCCAGGAGGCGGCGTCGGCGGAGCAGAGGATGGGGAGGGAGCCGGTCCAGGCGGGGTGGTCGGTGACGAAGAGGAAGTAGGTGGAGCCGACGCGGATGAGGCTGGGGTCGCGGATGGGCTTGAGAAGGCCGGCGGAGTTGCTGGTGGCGTCCGTGAGGGAGAGGCTGGCGAGGCCGGAGCGGGGGGTGAGAGAGCCCGCTCCGCAGCCGGAGAGAAGAACGGTGAACGCTAGAAGCACACGAAGGGCGGACGCCCTTCCAACCAGACGCATGAAAAGCTGACCTGTTCGAGATGAATGACAGGGCTATGGTCGGGTCTGGGCGCGGCGGGGCGGAAGGCCACTTTTGAGGGGGAGAGTACCCCGTGGTGTGTAGAGAGCGCCTGCGGCTGGGAGTGTAGGGAGAAGGCCTGCGGCTGGGAGTGTTGAGAGGAGGCCTACGGCTGGGAGTGTTGAGAGCAGGCCTACGGCTGGGAGGGAGTGTCGCGCAAGGCTTGCAGGACGGTGCGGGCGAGGGCGGCGACGGTGGCCTCGGGGGCTTCGGCGTGGGGAGGGTAGCCGGCGTCGCGAAGGGTCTGGCTGGTGATGGGGCCGATGGAGATGCGGAGAGGAGCCGGTGGGAGGGAGAGGCCGGCGGCATCGCAGAGGGCGAGGAGGTTGCGGACGCTGGAGGAGCTGGTGAAGGTGAGGGCGTGGGGAAAGGATGCGGGGGAGGCGAAGAGGTCGCGGAGGGCGGGGAGCGAGTCGGCGGGAGTGACGGTGCGGTAGGCGGGAGCGATGGTGACGTGGCCGCCGGCGGCGCGGAGGGCGTCGGGGAGGAGCTCGCGGGCGTCTTCGGCGCGGACGAGGAGGAAGCGGGTGGGGGTGCGGTCGGGCTGGAGGGCGTGGGGGA
>DATLMQ010000236.1:0-9174 GCA_035537215.1 Acidobacteriaceae bacterium | reverse complement strand
GAGAAGGTGCAGCACTGGTATCAGCTGGCGGAGGTGGATGTGGCCTCTTCGGTGTCGAGCGCGACGGTGGTGTGCTTTGGGGATTCGATTACGGACGGGCATGGGTCGACGACGAATGGGAACGATCGCTGGCCGGATCTGCTGGCGCAGCACTTCCCTTCCAAGGCGCCGAGCGCGGGGTGGGGCGTGGCGAACGAGGGGATCGGCGGCAATCGTCTGCTGACGGACGGGATGGGAGAGAACGCGCTGGGGCGGCTGGATCGGGATGTGTTCGGCGTGACGGACGTGCGGGTGATGGTGGTTCTGGAAGGGATCAACGATATAGGCACGCTGACACGCGGGAAGACGGCGACGCCGGAGGAGCATGCGCGCCTGGTAGCCGATATGGAAGCGGCGTACAAGCAGATCGTGGACAGGGCGCATTCGCACGGAATACGGGTGATTGGAGCGACGATGACGCCGTTTATGGGGTCGGACTACTACAAGCCGACGGCGGCGAATGAGGCGGACCGGGTGGCGGTGAACCAGTGGATCCTGGCGCCGGGGCACTTTGACAGTGCGGTGGACCTGGATGCGGTGACGCGGGATGAGAAGGATCCGTCGCGGATGAAGGCGGCGTTCGATTCGGGGGACCATTTGCACCCGGGGCCGGCAGGGTACAAGGCAATGGCCGACGCGGTATGGGCGGGGATGTCGAAGTAAGCAAAACGGAGAGGTGCCATGAGAGCTGGACGCTGGGCTGTAGCGGTGGTGTGTGGATGCGTGGCGGCGCTGCCATGTGCCGGCGAGAAGCATGGGAAGAGCACCGGGCCGGCGGGGCCGCACTGGGTAGCGACCTGGGCGGCGGCCATGCAGGGGCCGGAGCCGACGCAGGTGCAGATGACCGAGGCGCAGCTGACGGACGTGACGGTGCGGCAGATTGTGCACCTGACGCTGGGCGGGCCCGTGCTGCGGGTGCAGCTTTCGAACGCGTTTGGGACACAGCCGCTGCGCGTGGATGCGGTGCATGTGGCCAAGGCCAAGGCTCCGGGACAGAGCGCGATCGACGCGGCGACCGATCATGCGGTGATGTTTGGGGGCAAGGAGGCAGTGCTGATTCCGGCGGGGGCGGTGTATCTTTCCGACCCCGTGGCGCTGCCGATGGAGGCGGCGGGGGATCTGGCGATCAGCCTGCATTATGCGGAGCCGCCGTCGGTGACGACGACGCATGTGGCATCGCATGCGACGACGTTTCTGGTGCATGGTGTGCACACGGCGGATGCGGAGCTGGTGGAGCCGGAAAAGGTGCTGCACTGGGTGGGGCTGGCGGAGGTGGATGTGACGGCGCCGGCGGAAGCGGGGGCGGTGGTGGCGTTCGGGGATTCGATTACGGATGGGACGGCGTCGACGACGGATGCGAATAATCGCTGGCCGAATGTGCTGGCGGCGCGGCTGCTGGCGGACAAGAAGCTGCGTGGGCTGGCGGTGGTGAATGAGGGGATCGGGGGCAATCATCTGCTGACGGATCGCGTGGGCGAGGCGGCGCTGAAGCGGTTCGATCGCGATGTGCTGGCGATCAGCGGAGTGCGCTATCTGGTGGTGCTGGAGGGGATCAACGACTTGGGGGCGCTGAGCCGAAGGGGCGAGGCGACGGCAGACGAGCGGGCGGAGCTGGTGGGGCGAATGGAGGGAGCGCTGCAGCAGGTGATCGACCGGGCGCATGCGCACGGGATTGCCGTGATCGGGTGCACGATCACCGCGGATGGAGGGGCGAAGAGCTATCACCCCACGGCGGAGGACGATGCGGCGCGAGCGGCGGTGAATGCGTGGATCCTGACGCCGGGGCACTTTGACGGGACGGTGGACCTGGACAAGGTGACGCGGGATCCGGCGGATGCGACAAAGCTGCAGGCGGGGTTCGACTCGGGAGATCATCTGCACCCGGGGCCGGCGGGGTACAAGGCCATGGGTGAGGCGATCCCGCTGGAGCTGTTCCGGTAGGTCGCCGCCGGTGTTGCGTGGCGAGGTGGAGTGTGGAACGATGCTGTCTCACAACGATGGTCCACGGGGTGCCGCATGGACACACGATCCGCTTCGCCGCAGGATGGGACGGTTACCTGGCCGTTGGGTGGCAGCTTTCTTCTGACGGGTGTTGTGGTGGCGTTTGTGTGCGCGCCGCCCACGCTGCATAGCTGGAAACAGCTTCTTCTGCTGGCGTGTTTTTACCTGCTGGTTGCGGCCTGCGTGCATACGCTGGCAGTGATGGTTGTGTACCGGCTGCAGCGTGGGGGCGGCTCGCTGCGGGAGTGGGTGCTGCTGTGGCCGACAGTGTGGGGAGCGTGGATTGCCGTGGTCTGGCTGCCGCTGGCGGCTCTGCTGACGAATGAGCATTCGCGATGGATTTCGGTGGTGCTGCCGGTGACGGCGGTGTTCGCTGTTCTGTATGCGAGGTCGCGGCAGGCTCTGGAAGAGGCGGAGAGTGACGGCGTCGCGGAAGCCGGGAGAGTAGAGGGTTCCGGGCTATTCGTGCTGGAAGAGCCGGCTCCGCTGTGGCGAGTGCTGCTTCCGTGTGTGCTGACGGCGGTGGCGCTGGAAGGGGCGATGGCCATGCTCGGCGCGGAGCATGCGTGGATCGCGGGTGCGCTGCTGGCCTGCGCTGCGGCGTATGTGACGGATCGGCTTCTGAAGCGGACGGTCTCGGGGAACAGCGCGGGGCGGGACCGGACGATGCGGCAGGCGTCGACGGGGAACTCAGTGGCGGTGTGGATGCTGACCGTGCTGGCGCTGCTTCCGTTTCTGGCCGGGGTTACGTCGGCTGTGCGAGGCATTATGGGCATGCCGGCGGCGGTGCAGGCGGCGCCGCATGCGCCCAGGCTGCCGTCGGGAGGCTCGCCGGGTTCGAGCGGATATACGGGCGTGATTTTGACGCTGCCACGCAAACCTCGTGAGGTGATAGCGCCGCGGTTGGGAACGCACGTGCAGGGCTTCAGCAAGTCACGGCTGATTCCGTTCGATGGGACGTACTGGTACTTCAAGAGCCCGGATACGCGGCCCGCGCCGAATGCACGCGTTGTGCAGGGCGATCCGCTGAAGAGGCAGATTCGCTCGGCGGACGCGCTGCCGCTGCTGATGGAGGCGCATCAGCCCCTGGGAGACGAGATGGAGATGAGCTGCTGCCGCACGCTGCAGCTGAACCTGGTGAATGCGGACGCGGTTCCGGGAACGATCGCGCTGGAGGCGGTGCTGCGGGATACGAGCGGGAGAACGATCACGGCGGTGGCGCTGGGGAGCAAAGTGCTGCCGTCCAGCACGGTGTCTCCCATGCCGCTGCACCGCGAGCCTGTGCACGAGACGATGGTGTTCGCAATTCCCCGCTCTGCGAGTGGGCGGAGGTTCGATGAGATCACGGTGCGGCTGAAGCCGGAGCGGACCCGCTGGCTGGCAGGGCCGCATGTGTCGATTGAGAGTTTTCTGTTTGAGCGCTGAAGAAGGTGCAGGCAAGCAGAAAGGCCGCCCGTGGGCGGCCTTTCTGCTGTGTTTGGCTGAGGCTTACTGGTTTTCGCGCTTCCAGTTGAGGAGGTCGCCGAGAGTGGTGGAGGAGCTGGAGGAGGAAGCTGTGGACTGGTTCTTCGACTTCGCTTCCTTGTAGCTCTCGACTTCGGCGCGGCTGGCTTCTTCGCCGATGGCCTTGAGGCTGAGACCGACCTTCTTCTCGTCCTGGCTCATCTTGACGATCTTGAACTCGTGCTCGTCGCCGACGTTGAGGGTGGTCTGGTGACCGGACTCATCGACTGCTTCGGAGACGTGGCAGAGACCCTCGACACCCTCGGCGATTTCGACAAAGGCGCCGAACTGCGCGGTACGCAGGACCTTGCCGTGGACGACGTCGCCGACGCGATGCTGATCGAAGAAGGTATCCCAAACGTCGGGCTGAAGCTGCTTGACGCCGAGCGACAGGCGGCGGTTCTCGGGTTCGACACCGAGGACGACAGCCTTGACCTTCTCACCCTTCTTGAGGACCTCGGAGGGGTGCTTGATGCGCTTGGTCCAGGAGAGGTTCGAGACGTGGACGAGGCCGTCGATGCCGTCTTCTATCTCGATGAAGGCGCCGAAGTCCGTGAGGTTGCGGACGCGACCCTCGACCACAGCACCGGTGGGGTACTTGTCTTCGAGGTGCTCCCAGGGATTGTCCTGGAGCTGCTTCATGCCGAGGGAGATGCGGCGGTCGTTGGGGTTGACCGAGAGGATGATGGTGTCGACCTCGTCGCCGGGGTGGACCATCTTCGAGGGGTGCTTCATGCGCTTGGACCAGGTCATCTCGCTGACGTGGACCAGGCCCTCGATGCCCTGCTCGAGTTCGACGAACGCACCGTAGTCGGTGACGGAGAGGATGCGGCCGCGGACCTGGGCACCGATGGGGTAGCGCTCGGTGGCGTCGAGCCAGGGGTCAGGGGTGAGCTGCTTGAAGCCAAGCGAGACGCGCTGCTTTTCCTTGTCGAACTTCAGCACCTTGACCTGGATCTCGTCGCCGACGTTGACGAGGTCGCGGGGGTGCGTGAGCCGACCCCAGCTCATGTCGGTGATATGGAGCAGGCCGTCGAGGCCGCCCATGTCGACGAAGGCGCCGTAGTCGGTGAGGTTCTTGACGACGCCGGTGAAGACAGCGCCTTCTTCGAGGTTCTGGAGGGTGACGGTCTTCTTCTCGTTCTGCTCTTCCTCGAGAATCTCCTTGCGGGAGACGACGACGTTGCCGCGCTTCTTGTTGAGCTTGATGACGCGAACTTCAATCTCTGTGCCGATGTAGCCGTCGAGGTTGCGGACGGGGCGCACCTCGACCTGCGAGCCGGGGAGGAAGGCCTTGATGCCGATATCGACGGTGAGGCCACCCTTGACGCGCGAGACGACCATGCCCTTGACGGGGGTCTTGGTGTTGGCGGCTTCCTCGAGTTTGTCCCAGACCTTGTGGCGCAGCGCCTTCTCGTAGGAGACGAGATAGCCGCCCTCCTGCTCTTCGCGCTCGACGACGACTTCGACGGTGTCACCGACGTTGAACTTTGGCGCACCGGTGTGATCGAGCACCTGCTCCAGAGGAATGAGCCCCTCGGATTTGAGGCCGATATCGACGACGACGTGCTTGTCGGTGATCTTGACGACGGTTCCGGTCACGACGACTTCATCAGCAGTCAGGGACTGGGCGGCGTCCTTTTCAGCGGCCTGCTCGCGGTCGAAGCTCTCGAGGGCCTTGGCAAAGTCCTCGTCAGAGTATTCGGGCTCTTCTCCGGCGTGGCCGGGCTGCGATGGAGCAGCCTGCGGCGCGGCTGCCCGCGTGTGCGACACGGGGGCGGGCTGTGCAGCCTCAAGAGGGGTGGAGGAGACTTCGGTCGGCGTCGTCTCGGTGGTCGTCACTTCTTCGGGGGCGGTGGGTTCGAGTGTGGTGTTCAGGGCTGTGCTCTCGGTTGATTCGGAATTCTGGTCGTGGTCGGCCATTAGAAAAACTGCTCCGGGGTCCGGTGATTCATCCGTTTGACGCTTTCCGATACCGAGACCGCACCCCCGGTGGCCAGAGAAACGGCGACAAGGCATCGCCGCCATGGCGGCCCGGGAAGTACACGAAGATGTCGGCGGGAGCGGTTTCTTGCGTCAAACGACCGTCTGCGACTGGATCCCGCACGCAGAGGCGTACTTCAAAGTCTAGCAGCCGCTCCCCCATGGGTCAAACCTCTCAGGCCGATTTCCGGTGCGCCGGAGAGGCGGCCGGGAGAGCCGACGGGCCGGTGTTCCGGGAGGCGCACGGACAGGCCACAAGAAGAGCCGGGGCCGGCTGGGGCAAGCAGGAGTGCCCCGGCAGACGCACCCTATACTCACGGGATGGACCAGCTGTGGACGCCGTGGCGCTATGCATATATCCGAGACAAGGATGAGAGCGCCAGACGGGGTGTGCCGGCGAAGCTGGCGGGGTGGCCGGGGGACCACGGGTGCGTGTTCTGCAACCTGCGCGAGGCGGTCGCCTATGCCATTGAGCACGGGATGCCGGCGGACGAGGCGGAGGCGGCCGGAGGGGTGCTGGAGCGGGGACGGCACTGCTTCACGGTGCTGAACGCCTACCCTTATAACAACGGGCACCTGATGGTGGTGCCGTACGAGCACGAGGCGCAGCTGGCGGGGTTGCCGCTGGGGGTGGCGCACGAGCTGATCGAGACGGCGCAGCGGGCAGAGCGGGCGTTGCGTGCGGTGTACTCGCCGGAGGGGCTGAATATGGGGTTGAACCTGGGAGAGTCGGCGGGTGCGGGCGTGGCCCATCATGTTCATCTGCATGCGGTTCCGCGGTGGGGCGGAGATACAAACTTCATGACGGTGGTGGGGGAGACGAGGGTTCTTCCGGAGATGCTGGACGACAGCTGGCGGCGACTGCGGACGGCCTTTGCGGCCGAGCCGAGGCAGAGCTGAAAGCAGCTGCGGACGAGGACGGGGGAACGGGGTGCCGGGAGAGGGCGCAAAGGTAATCAGACTTCGGAAGCTGCAAGGTACCAAAAAGCTGGGCAACTCGCACCGAAGTACCTTGCGTCTCAACGTTCGGAGGGCGGATCATGCCGAGCGGACAAACAGAGCAGAGATGGGTCGCTAGGTCGAGCGCCGAGGGCCAAACAGCCCGTCGCCCGGGGCTGGCAGGGACTTCGCGACGGATTGTGCACGGAGGCTACGCCTGGACCGGGGTGGACAGCCAGGGCTCGCTGCGCCAGCCGCAGGACGGGGCCGGCGATCCGCGGATGGTGGCAGAGATCGCGGATGCGGGAGCGCTGCAGCAGGGTCCCCGGCTGAACGGACGGGCGACTCGTATGCAGCTGAATGAGCCTGAAGATGCACGGCTGACTGGCGGGACGCGGTCGCTGATGCGGCGGGTGATGGGGCTGAATGTGACGACGCGGCCGGAGACACGGCGGCTGCCGGGCGGAATGCAGCGGCCGGGTGCGCAGCGTGTGACCGAGACGACGCAGGCGCAGCAGGTCGCCTAGCGAGGCGGACGCCTGATTACGTGCACGTGCCGAACTAGTTAGAGATGTGAGGAGCCTTCCGGGAACGGGAGGCTTCGTTGTGTGCGGCGGGTGGGTGCGGCGGACGAGGTGAACTCAGGACTGGGATGACATCCAGACTTGGAGCCCCTCAGGACTTGGCGGCCTCGTTGGCGGCTACGTCGTGGTTGGGAACGTGGGTGGCCTCGAAGCTGGTGATCTTCCACATACCGGTGGGGAGGCGTTGATAGACGCGGGTGTAGCGGAAGCTGCCATGCAATGGACGGCCGTCGTTGCTGCCTTCGATCTGGGCGAGGGAGGTCACGATGGCGGCGTGGCGGCTGATCAGCTTGATCTTCATGTCGGAGACGTCGAGCCTGGTGATGACGAAGGTGCGGGTCCGCATACGGTCGAGCTGCTGGATCTTGGTCATGACCTGACCGCTGGCGGTGATGCCGAGGAAGTCGTCGGAGAGCAGGTGATCCATGGCCTCAGTGTCTTCGGCCATGGCGGCGGCGCGCCACTGCTGCTCGAGAGCCTCGATCTGCGCGCGCATGCTGCGGGCGACGCGGTGAGGGGCGGCGTAGACGGGGACTGCCAACACAGAAAGCGTGAGCAGCAGAGCGAGAATCGTTCGTGGAGTCGCTCGAGCCATAAGCGTACCGGATGGTAGACCGCCCTTTCGCCAGAGTCAAAGCACCGATTGGGGGATGCCGGCCGCGGCTGGGTGCGGAAGAGCCGGCAGGGTGAGCTGCGATTGGGAATCCAGCGGCTTGCGCGGTTCGCCGGTCTTGGGTTTCCTCACGAAGAAAAACAGGACGCTGAGCAGAAGGACCGCGGCCACTCCCAGCAGGATGAAGAAGAGGAACCGGTTAAATCCCGGAACGGTGGGGCGCATGCCGGTTTTTACTTCTCTGTCAGCCATTGTCGGCTCCTGATGAGGTGTGATGCGGACAGGAGGCAGAGAGGCTAATCCAGGCCGGGATCGGGGTGCGCAGGCCTAGATTCAGAGGAAGGCAGCTGGAAAGCGTTCAGCGGAGGGCATCAGCTCGGACGCTTCAGGCGAGGGCCTGGAGGTTTTCGAGCTGACGGTCCAGCATCTTCTGGAAGAGGCCGCCGATGGCATACTGCGCGAAGTGCGGGGTGCCGCGATGGAATTCGAGGGCCGCCTCGTCGACGTACTGCTCGTAGATGAGGACGGTGTTCCCTTCACCTTCGACCCAGTGGGGGATGTAGGTGATGCAGCCGGGTTCCTGACGGGAGGCGGCGGTGAGGATGGGGAGGATGCGGCCGATCTCCTCGTGGTCCTCGGGGCGGAAGGTCATGCGAACGGTGAAGCTGATCATGGGAGGCCTTTGGGGATGCGTGTTTAGCCGAGAGACTCTTCGAAGCCGTTGACCAACATGGTCTCGGCGCGGTCGGGGCCGGTGGAGATCATGCCGATGCGGGCGCTGGACTCGCGCTCGATGAAGTGCAGGTAATCCTGGGCGGCTTTGGGGAGCTTGTCGAAGGCGGTGATGCCGGCGGTGTTGGACTTCCAGCCCGGGAGAGTGGTGTAGACGGGTTCGATGGAGCGGAAGCCGCGGACGTCCGGAGGGATGATGTCGGTGGTCTTTCCGTCGATTTTGTAGTGGGTGCAGACCGGGATGGTGTCGCACTCGTCCATGACGTCCATCTTGGTGACGACCAGCCACTCCGTGCCGTTGATCATGTTGGAGTAGCGGAGCAGCGGGAGGTCAAGCCATCCCGTACGGCGGGGACGGCCGGTGACGGCGCCGAACTCCTTGCCGCGGGCGCGGAGGAGCTCCCCGGAAGCGTCGGAGATTTCGGTCGGGAAGGGGCCTTCACCGACGCGGGTGACGTAGGCCTTGGTGACGCCGATGACGGTGCCGATGCGGGTGGGACCGACGCCCGTGCCGGTGACGGCGCCGCCGGCGGTCGACGAGGAGCTGGTAACAAAGGGATAGGTGCCGTGGTCGACATCGAGCAGGGCTCCCTGTGCGCCTTCGAACATGACGTTCTGGCCTTCATCGATGGCCTTGTTGAGCAGAACGGCGGTATCGGTGACGAAGGGCGCAATCTGCTCGGCGAAGCGGGCGTAGTCCTCGTACATCTGGCGTGGATCGAGAGGCTCGGTGCCGAAGAGCGCGTGGGCGATGGTGTTCTTCTCGTGGCAGGCGTTGTT
>DATLMQ010000235.1:0-3857 GCA_035537215.1 Acidobacteriaceae bacterium | reverse complement strand
ATGCACTCAAAGTGCACTAAAACCGCCTTTAAGCACCGTAATTTGCACTAAAAAGCACTTACTTTAGCGTGCTCAGCGTGGGCTGCAGACGCACCTTGATCCCGTCCAGACCCGCTTGAAACGCCACCATTTGCTTCAGCGTCTCGTACGGAATCTGCGCAATCGGCAGCATCCTCCCATTCACCGAAAGCGCCGGCGTAATCCCCACCCCGACATCCTCTCCCAGCTTCAGCGAAGCATCCACCTCCGCCTTCGCCTCGGGGCTTTCCGCGCACGTGCTAACTGCAGCAGAATCAGCACCTGCGGCCACTATTGCACCCTTCAGGACCTCCTCCGCGCTCTGCTCCGTCAGCCCCGCCTGCTTGCCGTACACGGCCTGCGCATAGGTGAAAAACGCCGCATCTCCCTTGCTCTTGCGCACGCACACACCGTCCAGCGCCGCCCTCATATCGAAAGGTCTCCCCGTCCCGATCGGATAGCTCTCATACACCACCCGAGCCTCCGGAAAATCCTGCACCAGCTTGTCCATCTTGTCCTGCGACTCACTGCACTGCGGGCACTGCAGGTCCGCAAACTCCACCAGCAGCAACTCGTTGCCCTTGGCCCCGCGCGCCGGCCCGTTCGCCCGTTCCTGCAGCGTCTTGCGCGTCTCCGCGAACGGCGTCGCGCCGAAGTCGATCACGTTATCCGCAATGGCATGCTTTCCATCCGGAGTCGTATAGAACACCGTCTGCATCGCCTTTCCTGCCTGCCGTTTATCCGCCACCAGCACCACGATCTTCGCCACTCCAGGCGCCGGCGTCTTCAGAATCCCGGCCACCTGCCACACCCGGTTCTCGTCGTATCCCCACAGCACCTTCAGAAAGCTGTTCACCTCATCGGTTGTGGGCGAACTCGCCGTAAAGTTCTTCGGATTCGCCGGCCCAAAGGCATTGCCGGTCGTCGCTCCTGCCTGTGCCCCCGGGGCCCCTGTGCCGCCCGCCGTCGCTGCCGGGGGAGCCTGTGTCTGCGGACGCGGTGCCGTTGCCTGCCCCATCGCGCCCATACCGTGGGCCAGCACCATCGCCAGCCCCATCGTCTTCATCTGCTTCATCGCCACTCTGTCTCCATTGCTATAAACCCGAATCTCCGCACCTGCCTAAACCTCTCGCCGGGCCGCGATCGGAAACCGTCTGCCCATCCCGAAGGCCTTCTTCGAAACCTTCAGCACAGGCGCTGCCTGTTGCCGCTTGTACTCCGCTATCTCCACCAGCCGGATCACCTTTTTCACCAGCCCTGGCTCCACTCCCTGCGTATGCGCGATGTCATCCGGCGCCCGGTAGTCCTCAATGTACGCCCGAAGAATCGGATCCAGCACCTCATACGCCGGCAGCGAATCCGTATCCATCTGCCCCGGCCTCAGCTCCGCCGAAGGCGGCTTCGTAATCGTGTCGTGCGGAATAATCTCCCGCTCCCGGTTGGCATACCGGCTCAGCGCATACACCTCTGTCTTGTACAGGTCGCCGATCACCGCCAGCGCGCCCACCATGTCTCCATACAGCGTGCAGTACCCCGTCGCCATCTCGCTCTTGTTGCCCGTCGTCAGCACCAGGGCTCCCGTCTTATTCGACACCGCCATCAGCAGCGTCCCGCGCACCCGCGGCTGCACGTTCTCCTCCGCCAGCCCAAACTCCGTGCCCGCAAAGAACGGCTCCAGCCGCGCCGTGAACTGGTCATAGATCTCCCGTATCGGCAGGATCGAAAACGGAATTCCCAGGTTCTTCGCCAGCAGCTCCGCGTCCGTCACCGACCCCGTCGACGAGAACTCGCTCGGCATCCCGATGCCCTGCACATTCTCCGCACCCAGCGCCTCCACCGCGATCGCCGCCACCAGCGCCGAATCGATCCCGCCGCTCAACCCCAGCAGCGCCTTCCTGAAGCCGCACTTCCGCACGTAATCCCGCGTCCCCAGCACCAGGGCCTTCCACGTGCGCTCGCACTCCGCCTCTCCCCCCGGCAGCGTCGCTCTCCGCGCAATATCCTCTCCAATGTGCGACACCGTCACCGGTTGTGCGCTCATCGTATCCACCACCACCAGGTCCTCGCTGAACGCCCTGCACTGTGCGATCACCTCGCCCCGCGGGTTCACCGCAAACGAGTCGCCGTCGAAGATCAGGCTGTCGTTCGCTCCTACCTGGTTCACCATCACCACCGTCGCGCCATGCCGCTCCGCCAGCGCACCGATCATCTTTCGCCGCACCGCCGGCTTCCCGTGCCAGTACGGCGACGCCGAGATGTTCAGAATCAGCCTCTGCGCGCTCACCGGCTGCGGCAGCACACCCCACTGCTTCATCAGCTCTTCCACTGGATCGTTCGGATAGAACCGCTGCGGCCAGAACATCTTGTCATTCCACGCGTCCTCGCAGATCGTGATCGCGACCGCATGCCCTCGGACGATCGTCAGAGACTGCCGCTCCGCCGGCTCAAAATACCGCTGCTCATCGAAGACGTCGTAGAACGGCAGCAGCCGCTTGGTCTGCGTGAACTTGATCTCGCCCGCATCCATCAGCGCCGCCACATTGCGCACGCGCTTGCCCGCAGCCTGTTCGCACCGCATCGGCGACCCGCACAGGATCGCCGGCCGTCCCTCGCCTCGCGTCAGCTCCGCGATCCTCACCAGCGTCTCTTCCGCCCGCCGGACGAACGCATCCTTCTCCAGCAGGTCGGCCGGCGGATACCCCGCCACCGCCAGCTCCGGAAAGATCACCAGCTCCGCGCCTTGCGACGCAGCCTGTTCTACAAACTTCGAGATCGTCTGAAAATTGCCGGAAAAGTCGCCAACAGTAGGATTGATCTGGGCCAGGGCAATGCGCACCCCTTAAGTCTACCCCGCGAACGCTCACGACAACGTCGAAAGTACCCTCTATCTACGCGCCCGTTCCCGCAATCACCACGCCGATCGTCCGTGCCAGGATCCGCAAATCCAGCATCAGGCTCCAGTTCTCGACGTACGCCGTATCCAGCGATATGTAGCTGTCAAAGGACGGATCCTGCCGTGCCTCCACCTGCCACAGCCCCGTAATTCCCGGCAGCACATCCAGCCGCCGCAGATGCGCCAGGTCGTACTTCTCCACCTCGGCCGCCAGCGGAGGCCGCGGCCCCACCAGGCTCATATCGCCGCGCAGCACATTGAAGAACTGCGGCAGCTCATCCAGCGAGTACTTGCGCAGCCACGCGCCCACCCGCGTCACTCGCGGATCGTTCGTAATCTTGAACAGCACACCGTCGCGCTCGTTCATATGCGCCAGGTCCTGGCGCTGCTTGTCCGCATCCTGCACCATCGTGCGGAACTTGTAGCACCGGAACACGCGCCCCTTGCGGCCCAGCCGCTCCGCCGTATACAGAATCGGCCCGGGTGAATCGAACCGCACCGCCAGGGCAATCGCCCCCATGAGGGGAGCTGCGAACATCAGCGCGATCGACGCAAGAATCACATCGATCACCCGCTTCAGCAGAAACGCATCCCGCGGAAAATCTCTGCGGTGCAGCGGAATCGTCGGAAACTGCCCAATGAACTCCACCGGCGCATTCCACGCCAGACCGTCGTACAGATCCGGCACCACACGCACTTCGATACCCAGCGCGCGGGCCTCTTCCACCACCGAGATCACCGTGTTCTTGTCCGCCGGCGTCGAGAAGTAGATCTCGTCCACAAACAACGACCGCGCCAGCGCCACGCAGTTCCTCAGGCTTCCAATCACCTGCGACGTGCCGGTGTTCTCAGTCCGGTTGTCCATGGAAATAAAGCCCTTGAAGCGGAAGCCCATATGCGGCAGCGACTCAAGATGATTCCGCAGCGCATGCCCCACCCGCCCGTC
>DATLMQ010000234.1:0-9313 GCA_035537215.1 Acidobacteriaceae bacterium | reverse complement strand
CGGACCTTGTAGCCGGAGATGCGGTAGAGCTTGCCAGAGAAGTTCAGCCGATGGCCGTGGGTGAGATGGCCACCGTGCGCGAGGTCGAGACCGAGGATGGTCTCGCCTGGCTCAAGCAGCGTCATGTATGCAGCGGCGTTGGCCTGAGAGCCGGAGTGCGGCTGCACGTTGGCATGCTGCGCGCCGAAAAGCTTCTTGACGCGGTCGCGCGCGATGTTCTCCACGACGTCGGCGAACTCACAGCCCCCGTAGTAGCGCTTGCCCGGGTAGCCTTCGGCATATTTGTTAGTGAAAACAGAACCGGCGGCTTCGAGCACGGCGCGAGAGACGAAGTTCTCGCTGGCGATCATCTCCAGCCCCTCGTGCTGGCGAAGGACCTCGTTGCGGATCTCGGCCGCAATCTCCGGGTCGGCGACGGCCAGAGGAGCGTTCAGATTGAGGGACGTGACGGGGGGGTGTGCTGTGGCGGCCATAACTGTGTGCGATTGTACGACGCAGCCGACCATCCACTTCCCCAAAGGTCGCAACGGGCATCCCACGCAAGCCCTGCTTGCCCTCGGCTTGCGTGGGATGGCCGCGGCACGGCTCCGAACGCATTCTGTGGGTGGGGCAGCAAGAACGCCCCTTCTCAGCAAGTCGGGCCTGCTTGCCATCGAAGACCTGTTAGTTCGGCGGCAAGCTTTCCAAGGGCACCATAACCCCGCAGAAAGCCTCAGCAAAGATCAACGGCTGTGGTCGACGTCCCGGGCCTGTCTTGGCCGGCAACACTCAAAAGCTTCCAAAGTCCCCGATCCTCTCGGGGACTTTGGGAAGCTGGTCCGACAAAGAAAGGCAGCACCGTGGCAGCCCGCACAATACCCTTCCCCACCTCCTCTGGGACTGCTGCCACAAACCGTACCACCCTCCCTCCTCTTCCACCTCCCCCAGGCGCCGCGAAGGTCTCCCAATCTTCGCGGCGCTATCGCGGCCTTCATTTGGTGGCCTGCGAAACGCGCACCCGAGTTTCGTCTTCTCCCCGCTGGATTTCCTCGCTGGATCAGACACGGGCGATCGTGGCGCAGGTGGAACGCGAGATCGAGCAGCAGGTGACGCGGGAGGCGGTGCATCCGGCACCGTCGCTTTTTGTGACACCGCGCCGCACCATCACGCCACGGACCCGACCGAAGTCGATGCACGCCGCCGGCCGCTTTGTGCTGTCGTTGATCCCGGCGGGCAGCCTTTAGCTCGCGACCGCCACGCCAGGCCCGGCCGAGTCCCGACCCGCCAATTCGCGGAACGCTTTCCAAACAAACGATCCCAGGTACCAGCCATCGAGGAACTTGTACGGCGTCTCGCCCGTGGTGTAGTGCCCGCAGGGCAGAACCCGGGAGACGTATCGTACCCCGTACTCGTCGAAGCTCCGCAGCACGTCCAGCGAGAGCTCGCGGATAAATGTCAGGTCATACGTCGCGTGCACGACGAGGGTCTGCCGGCCTGGGGCGGCGGCGAACTGCCGCACAAAGCTCATGGGGCTGACACCGGCAAGGATGGCGCGGACGTTCCCGCGTGTGAGTCCGGCGTGCTCGAGCGAGGCGCGCACATGGCGTGTGCTCTGCCCAGTCCAGACGACGTCCCCGAACCAGGTGGAGGCGTGATTGAAGGCGCAGACCTGCAGACGGGGATCCATAGCGGCGGCAAGGAAGGCGTAGCAGCTGCCCAGGCTGGTCCCGAGGACGCCAAACTGCTCGAATCCCTGTGCTGCGAGCCAGTCGACGGCGCTGCGGACGTCGGCTACGGCCTGCCGCGCGGCGGCGATGGTACGGCCGAGGTTCGCGCTTACGGTGTAATCCGAGCGCTCCAACTCCGGCGGCCGCCGGACGTCGTGGTACGGCTTTGAGAGCCGCAGGCAGGCGATGCCGAAACGGTTGAAGATCTCGCAAAGCGCGTTGTGTGAGAAGGCATCGGCGTTCCACTGCGGCATGACGATCATGGCCTGCCGCGGACGCCCGGCCTTCGGCTCGGCGGGGTACCAGCGCGCATTGGCCTGGTCGTTTTCGGGAAAGCCGGTCTCGACGGCCGAGGTCCAACGCAGGAAGGGTTCGCGGCGGAGTTCGCCAGCTTCGGCGCGCCGGCGCCACTCGCGCTGCTGCTGGAGCGTCTCGGGACGGACGTTGGTGGGATGCAGCTCGGGGTAACGCTGCTCGAGGCGAAAGTCCGTGGGTGTGCGGTAGGCGAAGAATCTCTGTGGCTCTGCAACGGCGCGTCGGTTCAGCTCCACCATGGCTTCGAAGGCGGACAGCTCGCCGCGTTCGACACGGGAGACCATCTCCGGTCCGCCCCAGTCCGCGAGATGGTCGAAACCCCATTCCAACGGACGTTCTACGCGGTTCTCATCCCGGGTCGTGAGCGCGGTCTCCCACGCGATCATCCACCTTTGATACAGCGTTGACAGCATCTCCTCAGTTTACCGTCTGGCTCGCTGGCCGCTGCCAAGGCGGCCTGCGGATCAGACGAGGCGGCGATGCGCACGGATCCCGCAGAGGATCTCGTAGGGAATCGTGCGGCACCAGCGAGCGTGATCCTCGGCTGAGACGCCTTCGCCCAGCAACACGGCCTCGTCCCCTGTCTGCACCGTGGAAGTGATGTTGGACACATCCACCACTGTGAGGTTCATCGAGACGCGTCCCACGACGGGCGCTCTCTGGCTGGCGATGACCACCCAACCATCGCCGATGCTGGAGGACGCTTCGCGGCGGAAACCATCCGCGTACCCCACCGGCAGCAGCGCGAGCCGCATCGCGCGATCGGCGCGAAAAGTGGCTCCGTAGCCGACCGTTTCTCCAACTTGTAGATCTCGGGTTCCGATCACCCGAGTTTTCCAGACGAGCACCGGCTCCACTCCAGGTCCGAGTTGTCCGGGGGAGAGCGTGCCTGCGGGGTCCTCGACCGGCAGGGTGTGACCATAGACTGCGAAGCCGGGACGCACCAGGACCCGCGCTCCGATTTGCGACGCCTTCCTCCGCACCCACTCAGTCGTTGAACCTTCATCAAGCGCTGACGTGTTCGCGAGGTGCAGCAGCGTCGGCCGCACCCCCGCGGCGAGTACCTCGGCGATCGCTGTTCCGAACCGCTCCGTTTGTAGGGCGGTCTGAGTTCCTGTCAGCGTATCCCGCACCTCCGACGAGCTGAGATGGCTGAAGACGCCTTCCAACCTGAGGTGAGGCGCCCTCGCCAACGCGTTCAGGAACGCTGTCAGCGCCGCGCCAGGGGCAGCTCCCTGGCGGGACATGCCGCTGTCAATCTCCAGGTGTACCGGGGACAGAACTCCGGCAGCAGCGGCGGCCGCCTCGAGCTCCTCGATGTGCTCTGCCGTCCAGACGACGGGCGTCAGGCCGTTCGCCACCAGATCCGCCGCGTCCTCGGAATCCATGCCGCACATGACCAGCAGCCGAGGGCTGTTTGCAGCAGCAGGTTGGGGGAGCGCCTGACGAACAATGGCCCCCTCCTCAACGTCGTCGACACCCAACCACAGCACCCCAGCCTCGGCCAGCACTGGAGCGATCAGCGCCGCACCATGGCCATACCCATCTGCCTTGATGACGGCGAGCACCTCGGCGTCGGCCCCGGCGACCTGGCGGACAGCACCGATGTTGTGGCGCAGCCGCGATCTCGAGATCTCCACCCAACTCTTCACCGCAGCTCTGCCATTCCGGCCATTATCGCCGGAAGAGGTGAGCAAAAGCTCGTTGGTGAAGGGGCGGGCGGATGTACGAAGAGAACGTGGCCGCGTGAGTGGCTTAAGGGCAGGAAGGCGCCTGTCGCAGGCGCCTTCCTGAGATAAATCGAAAGTTGCTAGAGGGAGGACTGGGCGGTGTCGTTGAAGAAGTCCAGGGTCAGGTCAATGACGTTGTTCTGGCGGTCGGTCTGGGGTGCGAAGGAGTAGTCGAGGCCGTGGAGCTTGGCATTCGCGGCTACCTTCTCGTGGAGCTCATCGATGGCGATCTGGTCATAGATGTCGCCGGGCCCCAGGGCGAGGATCTTGCGAACTTCGGCCTCTTGTGCCGGCGAAAGATTGGTTACTTTCACCGTGCGGAGCCGGTACTGCGGGCCGGCGATGACCTGCAGGCGGTAGTTGGCGGTGGCGTGCTCGGAGTCGAGGACGGGCTTGTCCTGGAAGTGGACAGCGGGGTAGCCAGCCTGGAAGTAGACGGTCATGATGGAGCTCTCGAGACGCTGAAAGGCGTATGGAGAGGCCAGTTCGCCGGGTTGGACGTCGAAGTAGGCCGAGAGATCGCGGTCGCGAAGCAGCGGGCCGCCGTCAGCGCTGACCATACCGACGTGGTAGACGGGACCGGTCTCGACGGTGGCGGTGAGGGGAACGATGTAGCCGTCGCCTTTGCGCTCGGGACGGCCTGCAACGAGCTTGACAGCGGCGGAGAGGTAGCCGTCACGCTGGAGGGGGTCGGCGAGCTGGCGCGCCTGGATGGGAAGAGCGCCGGAATCAAAGGGCTTGCCTTCGATTTTGGCGGCGATGCGCGCCATGAGGGAGGACTGGGGCAATGGCGGGACCTGCATGCTGACGGCGCCGACGGAGATGGCGGGCTCAGAGATGGTGAACGCGATGTGCGGACGCTTGCCGTTTGACTCCGGAATAAAGAAGGGCAGGGTCGCCATGAAATCAGAGACGGAGGTGGACGTAGCGGAGGGCTCGACGGTGAGGACAGTGGCCTTGATGCCCTTCTCCTGCAGCATGGCCGTGAGGGTTTCGCGGACGCGGGACGCCTGAAGCGAGCCGGGCTCGAGATCTTCCCCGAGGCTGGGGATGCGGCGCTGGAGCTCGCTGCGGAGCTGGGCCTCTGTCCACCAGGCGAAGTTGCTGAAGGTGTAGGGGAAGCGATGCGCCACAGGTGCAGAGAGGATGCTGGCGGGCGGAACGACGGGGGGCCGGGCGCTGGTGCTGGCCGTCTGCACAATCGTTATGCTCTGTGCGCAGCTGGTGGAGGGAGCGATCAGAACAGGAAGGAGCGCGATAGAGAGCACTGCGTGGCGCATGGGGGGTTGGCCTCAAGAAGGAGCTTATTCCACTTCCGTTCCCATGGGTACATAATTTGTGGTATTGGGACGGTACGGCCGTAAGTAACTTTCGCGAGGTAGTAACTTCCTGGACCAAGCTAGTTAACGCTGGCTTCAAGTGGCACTTTAGCTGTGCGGCGCGGCGACCGCATCCAGACTGCCCTAAATGCAATTGCGCATGGAAGACGGGGAATAGAAGGGTCGGACGCCGATGTTTACAAGGCAGAAATCCACTTAGTTGCCCCTGCTCGCACTAAGTGCGCGCAGAAGATCGAAGGTCACTTGAGACAAGACCAAAGGGTTCGTTGGAAGCAGGGGTTACCTGCACTAATTCCAGGGCACTTAAGTTAATCGCGGAGTGAAATGCTGCGCGAGCTACTTAAGCCCGCCCTGTAGGTAACACCCTTGGAGCTAGGCGGAGCGGCGGGCGGTGTCCCGGAGCTGGCGGCTACCGATCTCAAGAAAGCACTGGATCAGCGAGAGCGCAGCGGGGGTAACACCGGGTAGCCGACTCGCCTGACCGAGGGTGGATGGGCGGATCCGGGAGAGCTTTTCGACCATCTCGCGGGAGAGACCGGAGACCCGGGTGTAGTCGAATCGGTCGGGGATGGTCCGGGCTTCATCGGCACGGAGCCGCTGGATGGAACGCTGCTGCTGAGCGAGGTAGCCGACGAACTTTACGGAAGTTTCGACGGTCTTCATCTCGTTGCGCACCCAGGCGGCGAGCTGGGTGGGGGCTGCGTGCTGGAGGGCGTGGCGCCAGGGGGCGAGCTCAGGGGTGGCTTCGATGTGGGGGAGAAGCACGGGGAGGAGCTGCTCGACGGTGACGGGCGGGCGCTTGAGGAGTTGCGCGAGGCGATCGCCACGGGTGAAGTCCGGCCCGAGGAGGACAACGTCGGCTGCGGTCAGTTTGGTGCTTTCGAGGAGCTGGGCGAAGGCGGCGGCGCGGGCCTGCTTGGATTCGAAGACGCCCCAGGCCATGTCATCCATGAGGCCGAGAGCGCGGCCGTGAGGAGTGAGGCGGGTATCGGCGTTGTCGATGCGGAGGTGAAGGCGGAACTCGGCGCGGGAGGTGAACATGCGGTAGGGCTCGTCGGTGCCCTTGGAAATGAGGTCGTCGATGAGGATGCCGGTGTAGGCCTCCGTGCGGTCGAGGGTGAATTGCGGGGCGGCGGCGAGGAACGGGCTGCTGCGTGCGGCGCTCGCGTGGGGCGGGAGATCGCGGAGATGGCGGGCGAACAAAGCGGCGTTGATGCCGGCCATGAGCCCCTGGCAACCGGCTTCCTCGTATCCGCTGGTTCCGTTGATCTGACCCGCTAAGTAAAGCCCAGTGAACCTTTTAACGCGTAGGGTGCGGTCGAGCTCGGTGGGGTCGATCGCATCGTACTCGATGGCGTAGCCGGGGCGGAGCATCTCGGCGTGCTCGAGGCCGGGGATGGAGCGGACCATGGCAGCCTGGATCTCCATGGGGAGCGAGGTGGACATGCCGTTGATGTAGATCTCGTGGGTGTTGAGGCCTTCGGGTTCGAGGAAAAACTGGTGGGAAGACTTGTCCGGGAAGCGGACGATCTTGTCCTCGATGGAGGGGCAGTAGCGAGGGCCGATGCCCTCGATCTGGCCGGTGAACATGGGCGAGCGATGGACATTGTCGCGGATGAGCTGCAGGGTCTCGGGGGTGGTGGTGGCGATGTAGCAGGAGACCTGGGGGAGGGGCGGGGTCCACTTTGGGCTGCCGTCGTTGGGGGTGCTGCGGAAGCTGAAGGGAGTGGGGTCGGCATCACCGGGCTGCTCGTCGAAGCGGGCCCAGTCGATCGTGCGGCCATCGAGGCGGGGGGGCGTGCCGGTCTTAAGGCGGGTTTGGCGAAGGCCGAGCTTCTTGAGGTTTTCACCCAGGAGAACGCTGGCGGGTTCGCCGGAACGACCAGCGGTGTACTGCTGCTCGCCGCAGTGGATCAGGCCGTTGAGGAAGGTGCCGGTGGTAACGACGACAGAGCGGGCGTGGACGGTGCGGCCGTCGCGAAGCTTTACCCCGGTGATGCTCGCGCGGAGGTCGGCGGGGGGTGGGGCGTCGAGCACAGGCTCAAGGAGGAGGTCGACGACCTCGGCCTGCTTGATGAAAAGGTTGGGGATGGATTCGAGCTTTTCGCGCATGCGGACGCGGTAGAGGGCCTTGTCGCACTGCGCGCGAGGGCTCCAGACGGCGGGGCCGCGGGAGGTGTTGAGCAGGCGGAACTGAATGCCGCAGGAGTCGGCGACCTCACCCATGATGCCGCCTAGCGCGTCGATCTCGCGGACGAGGTGGCCTTTGGCGACGCCGCCGATAGCGGGGTTGCAGGACATCTGGGCGATGAGATCGAGATTGAGGGTGAAGAGGGCGGTGCGAAGGCCCCTGCGCGCCGCCGCGGCGGCGGCCTCACAGCCTGCGTGGCCGGCGCCCACGATCAACACATCGAAATTTTCTGAGAAGCTCATGGTTTTTCCGGAGCCGTGCATGCGGGCAGTGTTCAATTCTAGCGGGTCGGGTGCCCTGCACCGGCTGAGGAGCTATCCGGTCGGAACAGATGTGGTGGTGCGGCGTTGGGCTCGCGATTGCGAGTTGTCCTTCGGAGTAGCGAGGAATGGTTGTGACGGCTTCTGACCGGGAGGTGTGGCTCTCCTGAGCTCGGCTATGCTGGAGCCACTGTTTTTCAGAGAAAAGCAGACTGGCCGCGGCCAGAGGCTCTTGCCCTGAGGAGAATTGTTATGAAGTTCCTGTCCACAACTCTGGCTGTGCTGGTGCTGGCTGGTTGTGTTGCCGCCGGGGCACAGGTTCCGGGCAAGCTGAAGCTGCCGGAGATCAAATACGAAAAGTACACTTTGCCGAATGGGCTGACGGTGATTACGCATGAAGATCATCGGCTGCCACTGGTGGCGGTGGATCTCTGGTACCACGTGGGACCGCTGAATGAGCGGCCGGGACGCACCGGATTCGCGCACCTGTTCGAGCACATGATGTTTGAGGAGAGCGAGCATGTGGGCGAGAAGGCGCACATCAAATATGTGCAGGCCGCGGGCGCGACGGATGTGAACGGGACAACCTCGTTCGACAGGACAAACTACTTCGAGACGATGCCAAGCAATCAGCTGGAGCTGGCGCTCTGGCTGGAGAGCGACCGGATGGGCTTCCTGATGGAAGGGCTTGATCGGAAGCTGCTGGCGAATCAGCGGGACGTGGTGCGCAACGAGCGCAGACAGGGTGAGGGGCGGCCGTACTACGTGGCCAACGAGCAGATGTTTCACATGCTGTTTCCGCAGGGACACCCGTACTACGGAAACGTGATGGGTAGTCATGCGGACATCGAAGCGGCCCGGATTGCCGACGTGCGCGAGTTTCACCAGCAGTTCTATACACCGAACAATGCGTCGATCGCGATCGCAGGCGACTTCGACCCAAAGGCGCTGCGGGCGTTGCTGACGAGGTACTTCGGGCCGATTCCGCGAGGGCCGAAGGTGGAGCCCGTGAACACGCCGACACCGCCGATCAGGGCGCAGAAGCGTGCCACGGTGACGGACACCGTGCAATTACCGCAGGTGAGGCTTGCCTGGTTGACGCCGCCGGCATACACGCAGGGAGCGTATGACACAGATGTGGCGATGTATGCGCTGGGCGGAGGAAAGGCGAGCCGGCTGGACCAGGCGCTTGTCTACAAAACGCAGATGGCCCAGAGCGTGGTGTGCGGGAATGACTCGCTAAAACTAACGGGGATGGCGCAGTGCGTGATTACGGCACGGCCGGGCGTCAAGCTCGAGGACGTGGAGGCGGTGTTCTGGAAGGAGCTGAGCAGGCTGCAGCAGGAGGGGCCGACGGCGCAGGAAGTGGAGGCCTCGAAGGCCGGGAGCTTGAGCGACAAGATCACGGGACTGCAACGGCTGGGCGGCTTCGGCGGCGTGGCGGACACGCTGGATGCGTACAACCAGTACACGGGCGATCCGGGGTTTCTGCCGAAGGACGTGGCCATGACAGAGGCCGTGACGGCCGAGAGCGCAAAGGCCGCGGCGGTGAAGTACTTCGCCAGCAATGCAGCGGTAGTGGTGCAGTGCGTCCCGGGCAAGAAGGAGTTGCAGGATGTGCCCCGCAGCCCGGAGAACACGGACGCCGACGTCAAGATCAAGAATCCCTACTCGCCGAAGTTTGAGCAAGCACAGGATTGGAGGAAGACGGCACCGAAGCCGGGGCCTGCCCCGACGGTGCGCCTGCCGGTGCCGACCACCTTTGCCCTGA
>DATLMQ010000233.1:0-6671 GCA_035537215.1 Acidobacteriaceae bacterium | reverse complement strand
ACCAGGGCGGCTTCGCGCTGCACCTGGCGCAGGTCTGCGAGCGCGTGACCGGCATCGACCAGTCGTTTGCCGCGCTGGAGGTGGCGGACCGCAACCTGGCGCTGAACTCGCAGCTTCGCGCGGAGGTGGACTGGGTGGAAGCGGATGCGTTCGCCCTGCTGCGCGCGCTGGACGAGGCTACGCGGAATCCTGCAGGGGCTGGAGAACTGCCGCTGTCTGCGGGACAGTTCGACGCGATTGTGCTCGATCCGCCGGCGTTTGCGAAGTCCAAGCGCGCGACCGAGGGTGCACTTCGCGGCTACAAGGAGCTGAACCTGCGGGCGATGCGGCTGCTCGCCCCGGGCGGCACGCTCGTCACGTGCTCGTGCTCGCATCATGTTTCGCTGGCCGACTTCACGGCTGTGCTGGCGGCCGCCGCGAGCGATGCCGGACGGCGCGTCCAGCTGCTGGAGACGCGGGCCGCGGCTCCGGACCACCCGGAGGTTCTGACGCTGCCGGAGACCCGCTATCTGAAATGCCTGATCTGCCGGGTGGATTAGCGCGGTCGTGAGGTCCGTGGCCTTGTGCCGGGGTGGTTGACCGTCTCGCGGGAGGGCTTCGAGCGTAGCGGCGAGTACGCTGTCCTCATGAGCTCCTGCCGCTGCGCCCTGCTGGCGTATGTGTTTCTTGCGACGACAGCGACCACGCTGCGCGCCCAGAAGTCTGAACAACAGCCCGCCGTTGATGCGGACCTCGCGCGCCTGATTGCCTCCATCCCCGCGTTCGACAACCATGCGCACCCGGTACTCTCACCACCGGAGGACGCTGCGGATCGCAACTTCGACGCGCTTCCGGTGGACAGCATGGCTCCGCAGACGGACCCGGTCGCCCTGCGGCCCGACTTCCCTGCGCTCGGGGAGGCCTGGAAGGCGCTCTACGCGGTCGATCTGGTGCCTCCGCTCACAGCGGCGAGCGCAAAGGAGCTGCAGGCGGCGCGCGCCCGCGTGAAAGCCCGCGAAGGGGCAGGCTACTCGGCGTGGGTGCTCGACCGCTCCGGGATTGGCACCATGGTGGCTAACCGGGTGACGATGGGCGCGAGCGTTCAGCCGCCGCGGTTCCTGTGGGTCCCCTATGACGACGCGCTGCTGTTCCCGCTGGATACCCGCGGGCTGGCCGCGACCACGCCCGACCGCGCACAGTTTTTCGCGCTGGAGGACAAGCTGCGTGCGAGCTATCTGCGCGAGGCGGGACTTTCGGCTGCGCCCGCCACGCTGGACGCGTACGTTGCACGGGTCGTGCTTCCGACGCTGCGGCGGCAGCATGAGGGGGGCGCGATTGCGGTGAAGTTCGAGCTGGCGTACCTGCGCGCACTGGATATCGGCAGCCCCACACACGCGGAGGCAGCGGCGGCGTACGCACGGCTTCTGCAGGCGAAGACTGCGGCCGATCCCACGGCTTACAAGCCGGTTGAAGATTTCCTGTTCCGGGCCATTGCCGTGGAGTGCGGACGGCTGGGGATGGCGGTGCATCTTCATGCGATGGCCGGCGCGGGCAGCTACTTCTCCGTCGCGGGAGTCAACCCTCTGAACCTGGAGCCGCTGCTGAACGATCCCGCGATGCGGCACACCAACTTCGTTTTGCTCCATGGAGGGTGGCCGTTTGTGCACGAGATCGGCGCGCTGCTGGAGAAGCCTGACGTCTATCTCGATCTCTCCCAGCAGACGCTCGTGATCCCGGCGCGCACGCTCTCCGGCTGGCTGCGGGAGTGGCTGGAGTTGTTCCCGGAGAAGGTCCTGTTCGCGACGGATGGATATCCGTACTCGCCTGCGCTGGGGTGGGAGGAGTCGACGTGGCTCTCGGCCCGGAACGCGCGCGAGGCGCTGGGTATCGCGCTGACAGGCATGCAGCGGGACGGAGAGATCTCTCCTGCCCGCGCGGCTGAGCTGGCGCACATGGTGCTGCACGATAACGCGGCCGGGCTCTACCGACGACCTTAGGTGCGCGATGAACTGCATCGGCGGCGCTCCCTCCGAAGGCGAGGGAGCGCTACTTCAGCTTCAAGGCACGGACGAAAAACTTCACCGCCTCGGCGGCGACCTGCGCATGGACGGCGTCGCGATCCACTCCGGCCGGGTCCTCGCACAGGACACCGAGGTGAGCCTTGCCGGCCGCGGTGCACGTGTCGAGAAACGTGTAATGTGCTACTCCGGGCAGCACCGTTTCGTGTGCTCCACGGATGTTTGAGCGCACGTAATCCGCGTTTTCCCTGGGCGTCGCGATGGGATCCGCCGATCCCGCCACAATCTCCACCGGAAGGCGCATCGCATGCAGGCTTTCCCGAGTGAGTGTCATCGCAAAGGCCGGAGCGATCGCAAATACGGCGCGAACGCGTGGGTCGCGAAAGCTCTCGCCTGACCGCGCCAGCGATTCGCCGCTCGTTTTGCGCGCTGTCTGGATCACCTGGTCGGGCGTGCCGAACCCCTTCATTTCCGGTATGTGGCAGAGTGCAGTGTCGGTGTGCTCGCGGCACAGGTCCGTGAGGGCACTGATGTCCGTGCGCGCGCCGCCCAGCGCGAGCACCGTGTAGCCACCGAGAGCGAAGCCCGCCGCGCCGACGAGGGAGGGGTCGATGTGCGGCCCGAACTCCTCATCCTTGAGCAGGCCGTCGAGGACCTCGCTCAGGTCGGTCACGCGTTCCCAGGGCAGAGCGAAGCCTTCGGCCGTGTAGGGCTCGCGGGCGTTGTTGCCAGGATGATCCACGGCGGCGGCGATGAATCCTGCCCGCGCCAGCGCGGAGGCCAGCCAGGCCATCTGCATCGCAGAGCCGCCGCTGCCGTGAGAGAGCAGGATCAGCGGCCAGCGCTCGAGCGCCGGGGCGAAGGGGGCGTGCTCGGCGGCGGAGCCAGCCAGAAACTGCGGCGCGTCTGGCGGCCCGATCACCTGGGGTGTCTCCCCTGCGGTCACGGCGGCGGGATACCAGACGGTGACCCGGAGCTCCTTGTGCTCGGCGTTGCGCCAGTTGCGCGGCGCGGCGGGATGGAAGACCCGCACGGTTAGTCCGGCGCGGGGCGCATCGGGTGGGCCGGGCTGGACGTTGGTCTGGGCGACTGCGGCCGGACCGAGGCACACCCACAGCGCGATCAGCACAGGGAGACTATTCACGTCCTCAGCGTAACTCGCCCGGGACGCTGCGGCACAGGCGCTGGCGGACAACTCGGCCTCCCCATACCCGCCATCCCACCTGCGAGCACGAACGCACGCAAACCCTTCACGGCCCCCAAGGATTCTCATGTCTCAGACCGGCCAGTTCCCCCAGCCACCCCAGCCAGATCAACAGCAACCCTACCCTGGCCACCAGGCCGAGATGTCCCCCAAACCCGATTGCGGCGAGCACAGTTATCACGGCTCCGGGAAGCTCACGGACCGGGTGGCACTCATCACGGGCGCCGACAGCGGCATCGGACGCGCGGTGGCCATTGCCTATGCGCGGGAAGGCGCCGATATCGCGCTCTCGTACCTGAGCGAAGACCAAGATGCCGCCGATACGGCGGAGTGGGTACGGCGTGCGGGGCGCAAGTGCCTGGTGCTGCCCGGCGATATCCGCGAAGAGGAGCACTGCCGGTCGCTGGTCGAGCGCACGGTCCGGGAGCTCGGCAAGATCGACATCCTGGTCAACAATGCGGCGTTCCAGATGAGCCGCGAATCTCTCGACGAGATCTCCACGGAGGAGTTCGACCGCACCTTTCGGACCAATGTTTACGCGCTGTTCTGGCTTACAAAGTTCTCCGTGCCCCACATGGCTCGGGGAAGCGCCATCGTCAACACCAGCTCCGTGAACGCGGACACACCCAAACCCACGCTGGTCCCGTACGCAGCGACAAAAGGGGCGATCCAGAACCTGTCCGGATCGATGGCCCAGCTGCTTGCCGAGAAGGGGATCCGCGTCAACGCCGTGGCTCCCGGCCCCATCTGGACGCCACTGATACCCTCCACTATGCCACCCGAAGAGGTGAAGAATTTCGGGAAGTCCGTTCCTATGGGACGTGCAGGGCAGCCGGTCGAGCTGGCGCCGGTGTACGTGATGCTGGCTTCGGCGGAGGCGAGCTATGTTTCGGGCGCTACGGTCGCTGTGACTGGAGGGAAGCCGATCATCTAGCAAGGCTGACAGACAAAGGCGCCGCGGGTGGCGGCGCCTTTGTAAGTTATTGATTCATAGCTGGTTAATAGATTATTTCTTGACTACGGCGGCGGGCTTGCCTTCCTGCACGTAGTTCTTGTTCCAGTCCGGGATCTGGACGGTGTAGGAGCCGGGTTTTTCGATGACGGCCTGGCAGCCGAGGCGGGAGTTGAGCTGCAGACCGGGGGCGAGATCGAGACGATCGAGCTCCTTTTCTTCAGCCTCGGAGAGGGCGGCGGAGCCGTTGAGAATGTGGACGTGGCAGGTGGTGCAGGCGCATACGCCGCCACATGCGTGGTCGAGGAAAATCCCATAGTTTTCAGCAACATCCAGGAGGCTCATGGGCTCTCCGTGGCCCTCGTAGGGAAGGCTACCGAAGGGGAACTCGACGGTCTTGTTTTCGGGCTGAAAGGTCACGCGCACCATGTTTTCGGCGGGTGGCTGGGAGAGGTCGACAGAGGGAAGCGGCTTCGAATCGTGTTCTGACATAAGGCAGCCTCAGTGTAGTTCCCCGGTGGGTCGCGACTGAAATCGGAGCGGCTGAAGCCGGACGTTTTCGTGTGTTTTTAATGCGAAATAAGCTGCTTTAAGCGACAAATAAGGTGCTTTTAAGCGGATTTAACGACACGGTCGCGCAAAGGAACGGCTCGGCGGTCGAATCGGGAATCGGAGACGGGCCGACCGGGAGGCTAGCCGGCCAGTTCCTGCCAGGCGGCGGTCGCCGTGCCGCTTCCCGATGCGACGACGACGGGCTGCAGCTCGGGGACGACCCGCGCGGGGGCGGGGCCGGAGATGGCTTCGGCGAGGGTGACACGGTTGCGGCCGTCGCGCTTGGCCTGGTAGAGGGCCTGGTCGGCGCGGCGGAACATGGCGTCGATGCTGGTTTCGCCGGGGCGCATGGAGCTGATGCCGATGCTGACGGTGAAGCGGACGAGCTCGTCGCCTTCGCTGAGGCGGAGGCCTTCGACGGTGGCGCGGAGGCGCTCGGCGACCCCGAGGGCGCTGCGGGCGGAGCGGCCGGGGAGCAGCATGGCGAACTCTTCACCGCCGAGGCGGGCGACGGCATCGCCGCTGCCGGTGGCGGTGAGCAGGACGCCGCCGAAGGCACGCAGGGCGCGGTCGCCGAGGGCGTGACCCCAGGTGTCGTTGAGTTTCTTGAAAAAGTCGAGATCCATCATGAGCAGCGTGAGGGGGCTGCCTTCGCGGCCGGCGAGCAGGATCTCCTGCTGGGCGATCTCTTCAAACGCGCGCCGGTTGCGCAGCCCGGTCAGGGAGTCGAGGCGGGTCTCCTCATGCAGGCGGCGCTTGGCTTCAGCCACAAACATGCCTACAAACGAGAAGCCGAGCAGGGTGACACAGACCATGGTGGCGTGATGGCCGAGGGTCTCCACACCGGCGTTGCGCTGGTTGGAGGGCTGCAGGCTGACGGCAACCCGGAGAAGGAAGACGCTCATGAGGACCATGAGCATGGCCGCGAGACCGCGGGCAGGGGCACGGAGGGCTCTGACCTTGGGCCGGAGGAGCATGGCGACTGTGAATCCGAGGACGACGACGGAGATGAGCCGGGCGGCGATCAGGGCGGCTCCGGGATGAACCGAGCCGAGCACAAGAATGAGCAGCATGGACAGGCTGACCGCGAGGGGGCCAAGCTGCGAGGCGACACGGCGGCGGATGACAAACCAGCGCATGCCCATGTAGACGAGAAAGAAGACGAGGACCAGACCGCAGGAGCCGGCGCTTTCGGAGATGCCGCGGTCGGCGGGGAGGATGACGTGGGCGGCGGAGGCGACGAGCTGCAGGAGGCAGGCAGCGGCGAGCCAGCGGGTTCCACGGGTGCGGCGGTCACTCCAGGCGAGCAGTGCAAGGGTCATCGCAAACGTCGCCTGCGAGACGAACCCTGCCAGAACGAAACTGTGTACATCGACCATGCGGAGACCACGGGTTCCACAAGCAGACACTGCCTGCAGAACGGGCCGTGCAGAAGGGTGGAACAGTGCTGCTCGTTCAAGGAGCCTAATAGTAGTACCTCTTGTCCACTATGATGCAAAAAAATTCATAAGAACGGTGAAATCCCGTCGGTATACCTGTGGAAGGGGCCCGCCAAAGTAACCTTTTCTGGTTACCTTTGGTTGTAATGAGCCGAGGAGAAGGCTGATTACGCCCTTCTCAGCTATTTTGGCTCGTCGGGCATGGTGACGCCGTCGCGGACCCACTGGGTGATGGCGGCGATATCGGGGTCGGAGAGCTTTTTCTTGGGCGGCATGGGCATGGGGTGGTTGGCCGGGCCTTCGTGCCGGACGAGTTTGACGAGCAGGGAGTCCTCGGGGCGACCGGGGACGACGACGGCGCCGTCGGTTCCACCGCGCAGGAGAGCGCCGCGCGAGTCCATGCGGAAGGCGCCGCGGTGGTTGAAGCCGGCGTGGCAGCGATAGCAGTTGGCGGAGAGGATGGGCTTGACGTGCTCCCGGTAGAAGGCGCCCTGGGGACCGTCTGCGCCGGGGCCAGGACCGACGTT
>DATLMQ010000232.1:0-4600 GCA_035537215.1 Acidobacteriaceae bacterium | reverse complement strand
GGGTCATGGATCGGTGGATCGGTGATTTGTTCAGAGCAGTGGCTTCGCTGCGCACAGCGATAGTCATTGACCGAACAGAAGGGCCGTGTTAATGTTTTTGAGTAATCAAAAACATGGCTACGCCCAAAGAAACTTCCCTGCCGGTCACCAGCGGCTGGCGTCTCCCCTCCAGCGAAAACAGCCTCCCCGAAGTCCACGGCTCGGTCGCCATCCCGCACGGCGCCGGCTTCTGGCGCAAGATGATGGCCTTCGCCGGCCCGGGCTACCTGGTCGCGGTCGGCTACATGGACCCCGGCAACTGGGCCACCGACCTCGCCGGCGGCTCGCGTTACGGCTACACCCTCCTGTTCGTCATCATGGTCTCCAACCTGATGGCGATCCTGCTCCAGAGCCTCGCCCTCAAGCTCGGCATCGCCGCCGAGTGCGACCTCGCTCAGGCCTGCCGTCAGCGCTACAGCCGCCCCGTCAACCTCTCCCTCTGGGTCTTCGCCGAGATCGCCATCGTCGCCTGCGATCTCGCAGAGGTTGTCGGCTCCGCCATCGCCCTGCAACTCCTGTTCGGCGTCCCGCTCGTCATCGGCGTCGTCATCACCGGTGCCGACGTCCTCCTCATCCTTCTGCTCCAGAACCGCGGCTTCCGCTACCTCGAAGCGCTCGTGATCGCCCTCATCGGCACCATCGGCGCGCTGTTCTGCTTTGAAATCGTGCTCTCCCGGCCCGAGTGGCACGCCATCGCCCACAGCCTCTTCATCCCCTCACGTTCCATCGTCACCCACCCGGACATGCTCTACATCGCCATCGGCATTCTGGGCGCGACCGTGATGCCGCACAACCTCTACCTGCACTCGTCCATCGTCCAGACCCGCGATTACCCCCGCACTCCCGAAGGCAAGCGTGACGCCATCCGCTTCGCCAACATCGACTCCGCCATGGCCCTCATGTTGGCCCTTCTGATCAACGCCGCCATCCTGATCCTGGCCGCCGCTGTCTTCCATCGCGGCGGACACACCGAGGTTGCGGAGATCAGCGACGCCTATAAGCTCCTCACCCCCATGCTCGGTTTCACCGGCGCCAGCACCATCTTCGCCCTCGCCCTGCTCGCCTCCGGCCAGAACTCCACCATCACCGGAACCCTTGCCGGTCAGATCGTCATGGAAGGCTTCCTGCACCTGCAGCTCAAGCCCTGGCTCCGCCGCCTCATCACCCGCTCGCTCGCCATCGTCCCCACCGTGTTCGTCACCTTGCTCTACGGCGAAAAAGGCACGGCCAGCCTGCTCATCCTCAGCCAGGTCGTCCTCAGCATGCAGCTCAGCTTCGCCGTCTTCCCCCTTGTAGCCTTCACCAGCGACTCCCGCCGCATGGGCGAGTTCGTCAACAGCCGCACCCTGAAGTGGATCGCCTACGCCGTCGCTGTCCTGATTGCCTCGCTCAACGCCTGGCTCCTCTCCCAGATCTTTCGCGGCCTCTGATCCCCCTCCGCTCACAGACATCTTTCGCCACGATGTGCATACTCAAGGAAGACGCACACGCCGCGATGGCCCTTCCCACCTCCGAATCCGCAACCGCTAGTCCTGCGACCGACGCCCCCCGCCTTCTCATCGTCGCCGACGACCTGACTGGCGCCTGCGACGCCGCCGTCGCCTTCACCGGCCACACCGACCCCGTGCACGTCGACCTCGCCGGCGCCCTGCCCTCCGGCCCCGGCATCGCCGCCATCAGCACCTCCAGCCGCGACCTCCCGCCCGCCGAAGCCCACGCCCGCCTCGCCGCCCTCGCCTCCCATCTTTCCCCCGCGACCGAGGTCTTCAAAAAGATCGACTCCGTCTTCCGCGGCAACACCTTCGCCGAAATCCTCTCCGCGATCGAGCTCTTCCCCGCCGCCCTCGTCATCCTCGCCCCCGCCTATCCGGCCGTAGGCCGACGCCTCCATGACGGCGTCCTCCACATCCAGCACCCCTCCGAGACCCAGACCCTCCCGATCGCATCCACCCTGCTCGACCGCGGCTGCCGGCTCGAGCGAATCGCCTCGGGACTTCTCCCGGACGCACTCGCCCACAAGCTCCGCCAGGCCCTCGCCCGCGGACGCAAAGTCTTCCTCTGCGACGCCACCGACCAGCCTCACCTTGAGGCGGTCGTGCAGGCCGTCCGCTCCCTCCAGACCAGGACTCTCTGGATCGGCTCCGGCGGCCTAGCCCACGCCCTCTCCTCCGAGGCCCCCTCAAAGCCAGTCGCAACCCCGTCCCCACCCAGACCCGGCCACACCGTCTTCTTCATCGGCAGCGACCATCCGGTCACCTCGGAACAGGTGCGTTATTTTCAGCAAAAAAGTACCTTAAAACCCACTTTATGTTCCTCTTTTGACGCTATTTCGCACCATGATTTGCTGCTCTATGTCCTCCGCGAACGCACACTCAAAGAGCACATTCAAGCCTCTCTGGCCCACCTCGACCCCCTCCAGACGGCCTGCCTGTTCATGACGGGCGGGGACACAGCGCTCTTTGTTTGCCATGCTTTACAGATCACATCCCTCCGCCTCACGCACGAGTTCGCTCCCGGAGTCCCTCTCGGAATTGCTGAAGGCGGGCCTTTCCACGGCACCCCGGTCATCCTGAAAAGCGGCGGCTTCGGCGAACCCCACCTTATATCCAACATTTTCAATGCTTTCAGCAGAAAGGCAGACCCTCTCCTTCAATGAACCAGCAAACTCAGCCCACCATCGTCGTCACTCTAGGAGATCCGGCAGGCGTCGGCGCGGAGGTGACCCTCAAAGCTCTAAGCGACACTGAAATAAGCAGTTCCGCCCGCTTCATTCTGCTCGGCGACCGTTCCGCCATCACCCCCGCCGAACGAAGCACCGGCGTCCGCCTGGACGCTCTCCCCGTGGAGTTCCGTGACAGCGGCCTGCTCCCCGCCGATAAACCTATACAGATGGGCGCCTTACGAGCCGAATATGGTGCCGCCGCCGTGCGCTACGTACATGACGCCACTCTCATGTGCCTCCACGGCGAAGCCGACGCCATGGTCACCGCTCCTCTCAACAAGGAAGCCGTAACCCTAAGCGGCAGAAGCTTTTCCGGTCACACCGAGTACATCGCCGAGCTCTGTGGCGCCACCGACTCACGCATGCTTCTCGCCGGCCAGAAGCTCAGCGTCGTCCACGTCTCCACCCACGTCAGCCTCCGCAAAGCCACTGAACTCAACACCTCACGCATCATCCGCACCATCCAGCTCGGCAACGAGGCAATGAAACTGCTCGGCAAATCCAAGCCGCGCATCGCCGTCTGCGGCCTCAACCCCCACGCCGGGGAACACGGCCTCTTCGGCTCCGAGGACGCCGAATTCATCGAGCCCGCCGTCCGCGCCTGCCGCGACGAAGGCATCGACTGCGAGGGTCCCGTCGCTCCCGACACCATCTTCTTCCGCGCCGCCCGCGGCTCCCACGACCTGATCGTCGCGATGTACCACGACCAGGGGCATATCCCTATGAAACTGCTGGACTTCGAAGCGACGGTAAACACCTCCCTCGGCATCCCGATCATCCGCACCTCCGTCGACCACGGTACCGCCTTCGACATCGCCGGCAAGAACATCGCCAGCGAAGGCAACATGAAGGCCGCCATGCGCATGGCCGTGACCATGGCGCAGCACCGCCAACAGGTCAGCGCGCAGAAGCTTTGAGCCGTTTCGCCCACCGCGCAGAAGGCCGCGCGCGCCCCGGTCCACTGTGCCCCTCCATGGTCGCGAGCTGCACTGCAAAGTTCCCGAGCGTGGAGCATTCGGTCCCTGCTCGCACCACCTCCAACCCCGTCGCCTCCCCGGTCAGCCGGTTCAGCACCTCGTTCTGGTTGCCCCCACCCATGATGTAGACCCGCCTGAATCGCCTTCCGGTGATCCGCTGTATGCTCTCCAGCACCTCCGCATACCGTTGCGCCAGGTTATGGAACAGCAAGGATACGATCCGGGCAGCATCCCGGGTATGGATCGAAGCACACCGCTGCGCAGTCTGATCACGGGGTCGCTCCAGTCCAGCGCAGCAGCGACACTCGGCAGCTCTCGGCGCCCAGATCGATCGCCACCAGCGCGCGGCGGTCGTTCACAACACCACTGTCACAACCAGGATCATCGAGCCGGACAGCACTCATCGCCGGTATGCCTCCGAAAGGAGCCGCTCATGCGGATGGGGGCACGATCCTCTCCGGCGCGCTTTGTGCTCGTGCTGCGCGGATCGGATCCCGGCAGACTGAAGCGATATCGCACCATCTTCGGCCCGTCCAGTCCAGAGGCAATCGCCTCGTCGACCCCTCAGAAGGTCACCAGGCTCGCGCTTGCATCCAGCTTCTGTAGATCGATACCCGGAACCTTCTTCAATTCGTCAAGAGACTTGAAATTCCCGTTCTTTGCCCGATAGCTGACGATTGCCTCTGCATCCTTCTGCGTCAGCCCGAGGCCGCCCACCAGCTCGGCTGCCGCCGCCGCATTCACATTTACCTTGGCCGTCGTCTGCGGTGCGAGGTTCTTCGCCAGATAGTCAAGGATCGACGCAAACTGCTCGTCGGTCGCAACCGCCCCCACACCCGCCATCCTCGTAATCGTGTCTTCC
>DATLMQ010000231.1:0-2283 GCA_035537215.1 Acidobacteriaceae bacterium | reverse complement strand
GCTCTCTGGAAGAAGAGCGAACAGATGGTCGGCGAAGTGTTCGCGTGACCGTGACGAGCGGCGGTGCAGTCTGCTGCGGCTTGGCGGAGGTTAGGTCCGCGACCAGTAGATGGAGTACTTCTGGTCGCGGATCTTGTACATCGGGACGACCTGGAGCTCGCTGCCGCCGGCCTCCCCCGCTGTGAAGTGCAGGGGTTGACCTGATGCGGGTTTCAGCCAGCCGGTCGGGGAAGAGGACGCCTGGGCGACCGGAAGCGGTGCAGGTTTACCGACATCCGTCGGAGCCGTTCCGCGTCCGGTAATGATCTTTGTCGGCCCAGTCGTGGGTCCGCTGCCGAGATCGGCGGCCATCACCAACGGACCGTATGTAGCCGCGATTGTGCGTTGATCGCCGGGGAGCGGCTCTTCCCTTAGCGTCATGGGCAGGCTGACGACGACCTTGTCCCCATCGCGCCAGGTTCTCTTGATGGTGAGATAGGACCCGGGCTCAGCGAAGACCTCGATTGGCTTGCCGTTCAGCGTGATCTTGCCACCGTCGCCGATCCAGGACGGGATACGAATCGCGATGGACCTCTCCTGTGGGCGCCCGGTCTGCACGGTGAGCTGAGTCTGCTGCTCGGCCGGGAAGCGCGTCTCCTGCCTGAGAGTGAAGTCCTGCTCCTTCCAGTTGAGGGTGGAAGCGATGAACTGGTTGACGTAGACATCGCCCGCTTTGTGGAAGTAGATCGTGTCGGTGAATTTGGCGAAGTCCTCCGCACCGGTGCCGGTGCAGCACCAGAAGGAGTTCTCTGCAGAGCCGTAGGCACGCCAGTAGCCGGCGGCCATAGGGAAGAAGTATTGCTTCAGGCCCCCGTCATCCTGGGTGCCCAGGCGCGCGTTGAAGAGGGTGCGCTCGTACGCATCCATCCAGCGGGCATCGCCGGTCCAGGCAAAGACGTGGCGGTCGAGCTTCATGAGGTTGTAGGCGACGCAGCACTCGGCGTTTTTCAACGAGAGCGTGCCGGAGAGATCGCCGGCGGGGGTTCGCCAGTGCTCGTCATCGCTGGTGTTGCCGATGGCGTAGCTGCGGGCGGAGAGCACTTCGCCAAGGAAGTACTCCGCGATGTGCCGGTAGCGAGGGTCGCCGGTCTCCTCGTACATGCGGGCCGCACCGATGATCTTGGGCACGTTTGTGTTCGCGTGGAGTCCTCTCAACTCGTCGCGCCGCTCGGCTAGCGGATCGAGGATGGATGGCTGCTCGAAGAGGCGCGCTGTAGCCAGGTACTTCTCTTTGCCCGTGACGCCGTATAGGTTGACGAGCACCTCATTCATGCCGCCGTACTCTTCGCGGAGGATGCGCTGGCGCTGATCGTCACTGATGCCGCTGAAGTAGTTTGACGCCCAGCCGGCCATTCCCTCGGCGACGGAGAGGGCTTCTTCATTGCCGGTCTGCAGGTACATGTCGACAAGACCGGCCATGATCTTGTGATAGGTGTAGAACGGCGCCCATACCTTGCCGCCCTTCGCGAGCCGCTCAAAGAGCTCTGTCGGGTAGGCGCTGAGGTATCCGTTGCCGTTGGCCTTCTGACAGGCGGCGAGACCGGCGACGAGCTGGTTGCCCTTGTTCCGCAGATCGGTATTGCCGGAGCCGGCGGAGGCAAAGGCTACGGCAGAGAGATAGTGGCCGCCGGCGAAGTGTCCCCGGAGCTCGATCGTGGGGAGCTCCCAACCACCGTAGGGGGTTGCCGAGGAGTTGAGGCCGGAGGTGAGCCGGAAGCTGTGCAGGAGCCGGTCCACCTGCAGGGAGTCGAGATACTTCGAGTTGACCTCTTCCGAGCGCTGGAAGTCGCCGTCGAGCAGCCGCACTGATGCCATCGGGAACGGCTTCAAAGGTCCGTCGACCAGGAGCCTACTACCTGGCGACTTCGCCTGAGCCCGCAGGGAGGACGGAAGAAGGGCCGAAGCGACGGCCAGGGAGCCGAATCGCACGATGTCTCGCCGGGTTAATTGCTTACACATACGATCCTCGCATCAACGCAGGAAAGCGTTTTCTCCCCCGCAAGGGGAGGGTACATCTGCGTCCGAAGGAGCGTCAAACGTCTCGGTTGGCCTAACTTACGCACGTGGGCGGGTCAGAGGCTTTGCTGTCATAACGGGGGTTTTCGCGAACCGTATACTGCTGCCTTGTGGCTTGTTTGTCGCGCTGGATGGCGGCCGGCAGCTCCAAATGGGGAGAAACGATGAAGATTGCACTGATCGGCCTGGGAACCATGGGTACGGGCATGGGACAGAACCTGCTGGCTG
>DATLMQ010000230.1:0-5080 GCA_035537215.1 Acidobacteriaceae bacterium | reverse complement strand
CACGGTGGCGTGCGGGCTGGGTGGAACCGTGTGCGGAGGGTTGCTGGCGCAGTGGTGGTCGAAGAGGACCGACAAGGCGCTGTACCTGGTGCCTGCGCTGAGTGCGGTGCTGGCGCTGCCGCCGGCGGTGCTGTGCTTCTTTGGACCGAAGAGTGTGACGCTGCCGGCGCTGGGTGTGGCGGTGTTTCTGATCTTCCTGGGGACGGGGCCGGTGAATGCGGCGACGCTGAATGCGGTGCCGGCGAACCTGCGGGCGACGGCGATGGCGGGGCAGCTGTTCGCCATACATGTGTTTGGGGATGCGTTTTCACCGAAGATTATCGGGGCGATCAGCGACCGGTCGAACCTGCGGTATGGGCTGGGGGCGACGCTGGTGACGCTGCTGCTGGCGGGAGTGATCTTTTTTGTGGGGGCACGCTTTGCGCCGCGACTGCATGAGGCGGCTCAAGCGCCAGTCGTGGCATGATCGGGCGGTTTGCGCTCAGCCGGTTTGTCCTCAGTCAGGGGTGGAGAGACCTGCTGGAGTACAGCGCGTGGGCCCTGGCGGGGCTTTGGATGTGGCGCACGCGGGAGGCGATCCGGCGGCTGCCGGGTGTGCCGGACCTGAATACGAACAAGTGGGACCTGGTGCCGCCGCCGGAGGCTCCGTGGCTGACGGTGGTGGTGCCGGCGCGCAATGAGGCGGAGAACCTAGGGGCGTCGCTGGAGGCGCTGCTGGCGCAGGAGTACGAGCATCTGTGGGTGCTGGCCGTGGACGACCGCTCGACGGATGGGACGGGGAAGATCGTCGACGAGTATGTGGCGCGGCAGCCGGACAGGGTGGGGGCGATCCATGTGGACTACCTTCCGGAGGGGTGGCTGGGGAAGACGTTTGCGCTGGAGGTGGGAGTGAGGAACAGCGCGAGCGAGTATCTGCTGTTTACGGATGCGGATGTGCTGTTTTCGCCGTCGTCGCTGCGGAGGGCGATGGCGTGCGCGGCGATGACGAAGGCGGACCACCTGGTGGTGTATCCGACGCCGCTGGTGAAGGGCCGGGGTGAGGGGATTGTGCTGGGGTTCTTCCAGGTGCTGGGGCTGTGGGCGGCGCGGCCGTGGAAGGTGCCGGATCCGCGGGCGCGGAGGGATGTGGTGGGGATTGGGGCGTTCAACCTGGTGCGGCGCGAGGCGCTGGAGGTGCTGGGCGGATGGGAGCCGCAGCGGCTGGCGGTGCTGGAGGATGTGACGCTGGGGCGAAGGATGAAGGCCGCGGGGATGCGGCAGGTGGTGGCGTTCGGGCCGGACCTGGTGCTGGTGCACTGGGCCACGGGGGCTCGGGGGCTGGTGCGGGTGATGACGAAGAATTTGTTTTCGGGGGTGAACTTCCGGCCGGCGCTGCTGCTGGGCGGTGTGGCGGTGGTGTTTGGGCTGTTTCTGCTGCCGCTGGCGGGGCTGGTGCTGCAGGCTACGGTGGTGCCGAGCCTGCTGATCCTGTGCTGCATCGGGGCGTGCTACCGGCTGATGGGCGGGTGGAGCCTGATCGACGCGCGGTATGGGTGGCTGTATCCGCTGGGGGCGCTGGCGATGATCTGGGCGATGCTGCGGTCGATGCTGTCGGCGATGGTGCGGCGAGGGGTGATGTGGCGGGGGACATTCTATCCGCTGCGGGAGCTGCGGGAGCACAACAGCCCGTTCGTGTGGGAACGGGCTGCGGCGAAGGCACGGAGGATGGAGGCCAAGGGGGAGAAGCGGGTGGGGAATCGGCTGCTGGCGGTGTGGCCGGCGCTGCGAGAGCGGAAGAAGACGAACGACGTTCAGACGAAGGGCTAGACCTCGACGACCTGGTGGCCGTAGCGTTTTTCGACGTATTCGTCGAGGATGACCTGGAACTCTTCGACGATGTGGTCGCCCTTGAGGGTGGTGAAGAGTTTGCCGTCGATGTAGACGGGGGCTTTGGGCTCTTCGAAGGTGCCGGGGAGGGAGATGCCGATGTTGGCGTGCTTGGATTCTCCGGGGCCGTTGACGATGCAGCCCATGACGGCGAGCTTGAGCTCTTCCACGCCGGGGTAGACCTTTTTCCACTCGGGCATGGACTCGACGAGGTAGGCCTGGATGCGCTGGGCGAGCTCCTGGAAGTAGGTGGAGGTGGTGCGGCCGCAGCCGGGGCAGGAGGTGACCTGCGGCATGAAGGAGCGGATGGAGAGGGACTGGAGGATCTGCTGGGCGCAGCGGACCTCTTCGGCGCGGTCGGCGCCGGGCTCGGGGGTGAGCGAGACGCGGATGGTGTCGCCGATGCCGGCGAGGAGGAGCGGAGCGAGGCCGGCGGTGGAGGCGACGACGCCTTTCATGCCCATGCCGGCTTCGGTGAGGCCGAGGTGGAGGGCGTAGTCGCAGCGGCGGGCGAGCTCGGTGTAGACGTCGATGAGGTCGCGGACGTTGGAGACTTTCGCCGAGAGGATGATCTGGTCTTTGCGCAGGCCGTAGCGCTCGGCGGCGGCGGCGTTGTCGACGGCGGAGACGACCATGGCTTCCATCATGACGTCCCGGGCGGCGGCAGGGGTGGAGGAGCGGGAGTTCTCGTCCATCATTTTGGTGAGCAGGGCCTGGTCGAGCGAGCCCCAGTTGACGCCGATGCGGACGGGCTTCTGATACTCGACGGCGGCTTCGACCATGGTGCGGAAGTTGTCGTCGTCCTTGCGGCCGATGGAGACGTTGCCGGGGTTGATGCGGTACTTGGAGAGCGCCTTGGCGCAGTCAGGGAATTTGCGGAGCAGGAGATGGCCGTTGTAGTGGAAGTCGCCGACGATGGGCGTGTTCCAGCCTTTTTTCTGAATGCCTTCGACGATGTAGGGGACGGCTTTGGCGGCGTCGTCGTTGTTGACGGTGATGCGGACGAGCTCGGAGCCGGCGCGGGCGAGAGAGGCGATCTGCTGGACGGTGGATTCGACGTCGGCGGTGTCGGTGTTGGTCATGGACTGCACGACGACGGGGGCGTCGGAGCCGACGCGGATGCCGCCTACGTTGACGGAGACGGCTTTTCGACGAGAAATAGCTGGCATATAGAGAGCTTAGTTTACCATTTTGCGCAGATTTTACGGCGTTTGGAGCGCTTGGAAGGCGGGTGGCGGGGATGGACGACAGGGAGGAGGCGTGAGCCTTCTCTCCCTGTCTTTGCACAGAGAAAGCGGATGGTGAGGCTTGCTTTCGCTGTTTGACACGAGGCCCCTGGAGTGGCCCGTGGATCACGCCGATCCGGTGTGGCTCGGAGGAGAGCCGGGACCGGAAGAGCGTGGAGTCAGTGTCGCGAGGGGATGTATCGGAGAGGTGACTGGAGGGTTACGGGCGCGTGAAAAAGTGCGGCCGAGGGGGCGAGAGGATCAGGGACGTTCGCGGATGAAGCCGGCGGGGGTGGCGGAGGCGGGGTCGATGAAGACGATGTCGGTGGGGTCGCGGCGGGGGACGTCGATGGCGAGGAAGACGACGGGGGATTCGGTGATGGAGGGGAGGGCGTGGACGGTGCGGCGGTGGAAGAAGAGGAGGTCTCCGGGGGCGAACTCGGCGGCGGTGGAGGGGTCGTCCATCCAGAAGGTGCCGCGGCCGGAGAGGACGTAGAGGTGCTCGTCGGAGCCGACGTGGAAGTGCGCGGGGGTGGGGCGGTAGACGCGGAAGACGCGGGAGCTGGCTCCGGGCTCGTCGGTGAGGTAGGTGTCGAGGAGCAGGGTGTCGGCGGTGTCGGGGAAGGCTGCGGCGATCTCATGGAGCTTGAAGCGGCGGGATGCGGTGGAGGGCATAGGAGGTGGACGCTTGAGGCGGCGAAACGATGCGGACGGTGGGGGGCTGAATGCTATGGTGAACCGACGCTGCCATGAGGCGGCGCGGAGAGGCAAAAGGAGAGAGCCGAGAGATGTATATCCACGCGTTCATGTTTCGTTGGGCCGAGGGAGTGACGGAGGAGCAGAAGGCGCGGGTGAAGACGGAGATCCTGGCGCTGCAGGGGAGGATTCCGGGGCTGCTGGAGACGCACGTCGGGGAGAACGTGTCGCCGCGCGGGCAGGGCTACGGCTTCTGCGGCGTGATGAAGTTCGCGGATGAGGCGGCGCTCGAGGCGTACTATCCGCACCCTGTGCACGCCGAGCTGACGGAGTGGTTGATGCCGCTGATCCAGACGGTGGAGATGGACTTCGACGCGGCATCTTCAGCCCGGGCTTACGGAGCGTAGGGGACTGGACGAGGGTTAGTGGGGGCCGGGACCACCGGTGAGGGGGTGGCCGAACTTGTAGGAGAGCTCGAAGTAGCCGTAGTTGGATCCGGGGTGGGTGGGGTAGATGGCGGAGACGGCGCCTTTGCCGAAGGCGTGGGCGAAGTACATGCCGAGCGAGAGCTGTTTGGAGAGGGCGTAGTCGGCGCTGAGGTCGAAGAGGGTGGCGAAGCTATCGCGGTTGCTGGCGGGGCGGCCGGTGTAGCCGAAGACCTTGTTGTCGAAGGCGCCGCCGCCCTGGTACCAGAGGTCGCCGGGTTCGGTGAGGCGGAGGAAGTGGAGGTCGGAGCGGAGCTCGAGGGGCTTGAGGGGCTTGTCGATGAGCTGGGCGAAGCTGTCGGTGGAGTTCATCGCGTTGAAGAAGGGGAAGCGGGCGTAGATGCGGGGTGTGGGCAGCACCTGGAAGAAGGTGTTGTGGGTGCCGTCGGTGGGGTTGTTGTCGCCGGTGGAGCGGAAGTAGCCGCCACGCAGCCAGGGTGAGGATTTTACGGCGTCGAAGCGAAGACCGGCTTCGAGGGCGACGGCGGCGGCGGAGTGGTGGAGCAGGCCCCAGGAGCCGATCTGACCGGCTCCCCAGGCGAGCAGGTCGACGGTGGTTTTGCGGGCGGGGAGGGCGGCGATGAGGTCGCCGCCGAAGGTGCCGAGGCGGATGTTTTTGTGGTCGAGGGCGCGGGCGGCGGCGGAGCGGTTGTCGGTTTTGGTGAGGCCGGTGCGGCCGTCGTGGAAGCCGAGGCCGAAGCCGCGGACGAGGACGCGCTGGCGGGCGAGGCTGCGGGTGTAGGCGAGGTACTGGATGTCGACGTTGAGCTCGGGGTTGGCGTTCATGTTGAAGACGCCCTGCGTGGC
>DATLMQ010000229.1:0-7712 GCA_035537215.1 Acidobacteriaceae bacterium | reverse complement strand
GCAGGGCCAGAAGAGGGGCGGCGGGGTCTTCGGCGACCTGGTGAAGGCGGAGTCGATGATTCAGCTGGCGCTGGCGATTCCGGCGGGGTGCCTGGTGGGGTGGGGGATGGGGACGCTGGCGGACCACTACTTTCACACGAGCTGGGGGATGGTTGTGGGGATCCTGGTGGGGGCAGTGGCGGGGTTTGTGCAGATCTTTACGACGGCTTCGAAGTTGATGAAGCGGGGCGACTGAGGGCGTGGACCTGGCGGCGTTCAGCGATGAGGATGTGCAGCGGACGATGCGGCGGGCGCTGCGGCTGCTGGCGGTGATTGCCGTGGTGGCGACGGCGCTGGTGTGGTGGAAGCTGGGGTGGAAGAGCGCGGCGCTGCTGGTGGTGGGGGCGGGGATTTCGGCGAGCGGGCTGTGGGAGTGGATGCGGCTGATGACGGTGGTGATGAGCCGGATGGATGCGGGCGCGGAGCCGCGGCCGATGAGCACGGTGCTGGTGGGTTTCTTCGTGCGGCTGGGGGTCGCGGTGGGGGTGCTCTATGCTAGTCTTAAGTTTCTGGATGGATCTGTTTACGCGCTTGCCGCGGGCCTTGCACTGGGGATGTTTGCCCTGACGATCGAGGCGCTGAGGCTGGTGAAGACGTGGACGGCGTAGCTGGCCGCGTTGAATTTCTGTGGGACGTTTCGACTTATTTTTATGCCGACTCAGCTTTTGTTTACAAGGTTTTTGAACCACCTGTTCGCGGGTCCTGTGGACCATCTGCTGGCGCTGGTGGGCGTGACGCCGGCCTTTGCGCAGGCGCCGATCACCAATGCCGTGGCGATGGAGCTGCTGGTGTTTGTGATTCTGCTGGCGTACTTCGTCGCGGTGCGGATGAGCCTGAATGTGGAGCGGCCGAATGGGCTGCAGCACCTGGCCGAGATGCTGAACGAGGGCGTCGAGGAGCAGAGCGAAGCCATCATCGGGCATGGGTATGAGCGCTTTTCGAGCTACCTGACGACGCTGTTTCTGTTTATCCTGCTGGCGAACCTGATGGGGCTGATTCCGGGGCTGGAGTCGCCGACGGCGAATCCGAGCGTGCCGCTGGGGTTTGCGGTGGTGACGTTTCTGTACTACCACTACCACGGCATCCGGGTGAACAAGGGAGCGTACATCAAGCAGTTCGTGGGGCCGGTGTGGTGGCTGTACTGGCTGCTGTTCCCGATCGAGGTGATCTCGCACTTTGCGCGCGTGCTGTCGCTGACGGTTCGTCTGTACGCGAATATGTTCGCGGGCGACCTGCTGACGATGGCGTTCTTTTCGCTGATTCCGATCGGGATTCCGCTGGTGTTCCTGGGGCTGCACCTTGGGGTGGCGGTGATCCAGGCGTATGTGTTCGCAGTGCTGGCGGCGATCTATCTCGGGCTAGCGGTTGCGCACGAGCATTAAGCATTTGCGGCCGTGGATTGGCCGCGCACAGGATCCTGCGGAGGGGCGCCCCCTCTCTGTGGTGAGTACTTCCGCCGTTCAGCGTGAGGGGGTCAGCACGGTGAACCTCAACCACCCACTGATGGCGAGATTCACGGGGGCACGGAGTAATACATGCGTAAGCTTCAATACATCTTTATGACCCTGGCCGCGATGCTGCTTGCAACGCCGGCCTTTGCACAGGACGCCGCTGGCGCCCCGAACCAGTGGGTTCCGCTGGCTGCCGGTCTGGGCATGGCCCTGGCGGCCGGCCTCTGCGGGCTTGGACAGGGCAAGGCGACCGCCTCGTCGGCGGAGGCGCTGGCACGGAATCCGGGTGCACGCCCCGGCATCTTCCTGTTCCTGATTCTGGGTCTCGCGTTTATCGAGTCGCTGGCGCTGTTCACGTTCGTCATCATCTTCCTCAAGGTGAAGTAAGGAAGTTCGGGATTTGGGAAAGGCCTCCGCTGCGGCGGGGGCCTTTTTGCGTTTGCCCGGGCGGTGATGGGCGGGATGAAGGGCGAGCCCACCCATCCGCTGCGCGTATGGATGGGGCACCCAGAGTGGTCGAGGTGGTGATGAGGGGGAGTGGGGTTGGGCCCACCCATCCGCTGCGCGTATGGATGGGGCACCCAGAGTGGTGCTGGGTCGACGGGGGTTTTCGGATGGTGGTGGGTGGGGTGGGAGGGGTTCCGGAGGAGGCCGGGGACTAGGGGGTGGGGGCGGAGGAGGGGAGGGTGGAGGCTTGGGGGCCGGCGGGGAGGGCGGGGAGGGTGAGCGGGGTGGAGCGCTGGACGAGGTGCAGGAGCTTGCCCGGGGCGATGCCGAGGACCAGGGTGGCCAGCGCGGTGGCGGCCAGGGCGGCTGCGGCGGGGAGGGTGACGCGGCGGAGGGGAAGAACGTGGGCGCTGCTGTCGAGCAGGGGGCGGGAGTAGAGCGCGGACAGAAGGCGAAGGTAGTAGAAGCAGGCGACGCCGGAGTTGAGCAGGCCGATGACGGCGAGCCAGACGTGGCCGGTGTGCATGGCGGCCGTGAAGGCGTAGAACTTGCCGAAGAAGCCGCCGGTGAAGGGGATGCCGATGAGGGAGAGCAGGAAGAAGGCGAGAAGGGGGGCGAGTCCGGGGCGGCGAAGGGCAAGGCCGGTGAAGTCGTCGAGGGAACGGGCGCCTTCTTCGTAGCCGGAGAGCTGGGTGATGACGAGGAACGCGCCAACGTTCATGGCGGCGTAGGCGGCGGTGTAGAAGAGCGCGCCGGAGACGGCGTCGGGCTGGGTGGAGGTGAAGGCGACGAGAAGGTAGCCGGCGTGGGCGATGGAGGAGTAGGCGAGCAGGCGTTTGACGTCGTTCTGGAGCAGGGCGCCGAGGTTGCCGATGCACATGGAGGCGACGGCGAGGAGCTCGATGAGGAGGATCCAGTGGGGGCGGAGCTCGGGCATGCCGTTGAAGAGGAAGCGGAGCAGGACGGCGAAGGCGGCGGCCTTGGGCGCGGTGGACATGAGCGCGACGACGGGGGCGGGGGCGCCCTGGTAGACGTCGGGGGTCCAGACGTGAAAGGGGGCGAGGGAGACCTTGAAGCCGAGGCCGATGAGCACCATGGCGATGGCGAGGATCGCGAGCATGGGGGTGCGGGTGCCGGCGACGCCGTTGTGGATGGCGGCGATGGTGGTGGAGCCGGTGGCACCGAAGCAGAGGGCGATGCCGTAGAGGAAGAAGGCGGTGGCAAAGGAGCCGAGCAGGAAGTACTTGAGGGAGGACTCGGAGGCGGTGGCCTGGCCCTTGCGGAAGCCGGCGAGGATGTAGGTGGCGATGGAGGAGATGTCGAGGCCGATGAAGACCATGAGGAGCTCGACGGAGCTGGTCATGAACATCATGCCGGTGGCGCCGAAGAGGGCGAGGGCGAAGTACTCGCCGGCGTGGGAGACGGGAGCGCCGGCGGCGGCGAGGGAGCCGGGGGCGATGACGGTTCCGGTGGTCCCCAGGGAGGCGTGGGTGGGGGTCTCGAAGTAGTCGAGGGAGGCGAGCAGGGTGACCAGGACGATGGCCGCGATGAGGAGGTGGAAGAAGACGGAGAAGTTATCGACCTGGACGGTGGAGTAAAAGGCCAGGATGGGGCGGGCCATGTGGAGGTTGAGCCACCAGTGCTGGTAAAAGGCGGCGGCTCCGGAGGCGAGGGCGCCGAGGATGGCGAGCCAGCCCAGGGGGCGGCGGGAGCGGCCGGGGGCGAGCACGGGCTCGGCGAGCATGACGAGAATGCCGGTGACGGTGAGGATGAGCTCGGGGAGGATGGCGAGGAGGGTGGGGGACATTAGTAGCGGGCCTCCTTGCTGGTGGCTGGGGCTTTTTTGCCGAGGGCGCCGGCGGCGAGGCCGGGGTCGACGAAGGAGGGCTGCTGGGATCTGACGGCGGGTACGGAGAAGACGCCGCACCGATTGGGCGGAGCGCAGTTGACCGGGAAGGCAACTTCCAGCGTGTGGACGCTGAAGTGGTCTATGGCGCGGATCCAGAGTGGGGAGGCGACGCCCATGACGAGGAAGAGAGCGGCGAGGGGCCAGAGTTCGGCGTGCTCGCGGGCGGTGAGGTCCCAGCCGCGGACCTCTTCGGGGCGGAGGCCGTCGGCTCCGTAGAAGACGCGCTGGATCATCCAGAGCATGTAGGCGGCGGAGAAGATGACGCCGGTGGTGCCGACGACGGTCCAGAGGACATGGTGGGCGACGAAGGTGTTCATGGCGGCGGCGAGGACGAGGAACTCGCCGACGAAGCCGTTGAGCATGGGGAGGCCGACGGCGGCGAGCGAGGTGACGACGAACATGGTCACCATCCAGGGGTGACGGGCGGCGAGGCCGCCGTAGTCGCGCATGTCGTAGGAGCCGTAACGCTCGTAGAGGAGGCCGAGGAGGATGAAGAGCGCGGCGCCGATGAGGGACTCGTTGAGGATCTGGAAGGTGCCGCCGTCGATGCCCATCTGAGTCATGGTGAAGATGCCGAGGACGATGAAGCTGACGTGGGAGAGGGTGGAGAAGGCGGCGAGCTTTTTGAGGTCGGTCTGGACGAGGGCGAGGAGCGCGCCGTAGACGATGCCGAGGGCGCCGAGGGCGAGGAGCAGGGGGGCCATGTGGCGGGACTGCTCGGGGAAGATGCCGAAGGAGAAGCGGAGGATGGAGTAGAGGCCGAGCTTGGCGGCGATGATCATGGCCGCGGCGGTGGGGGCCTCCTGGATGGCGTCCGAGAGCCAGCCGTGGAGCGGGAAGATGGGGACCTTGACGCCGAAGGCGAAGACGAAGGCGAGGGCGCAGAGGAAGAGGGCGCCGGCGTCGGGCGAGATGGCGTGGCGGGCGGCGAGGAGCTGGAGCTCGGGGAGGTCGAAGGTGCCGGTGCGGGCGTAGAGCCAGAGCATGGCGACGAGCAGAAGCGCCGAGGGGATGAAGGTGTAGAGGAAGAACTTGATGGCGGCGCGGCGGCGGTTTTCGGTGCGGCCGAAGACGGCGATCAGGAGGGCCATGGGGACGAGGGAGAGCTCCCAGAAGCCGTAGTAGAGAAAGAGGTCGAGCGAGACGAAGATGCCGATCATCGCGACCTGCTGGAGCAGGAAGAGGGTGAAGAAGAGGCGGGCGCGAGAGGCGATGGCGTTCCAGGAGGCGAGGACGCCGAGGGGAGCGAGGATGCCGGTGAGGACGACGAGCCAGAGGGAGAGGCCGTCGACGCCGAGGTGGTAGCGGATGGCGGGGATGGCGATCCAGGGGAGGATCTGCTCGAACTGGAAGGCGCCGTGGGGGGCCGCGTAGTTGAAGTGCGCGGGGAGGTGGAGGGTGAAGAGGAGGGTGAGGAGGGTGATGGCGAGGGCGACGGCGTGGTGGGCCTTGGAGCCTTCGCGCTCGGGGATGAAGGCGACGATGAGGGCGCCGACGAGCGGGGTGAGGAGCAGGATCGTCAGGATGGTGTGGTCGAGGATCATCGGGGTTCCGTGGTGGTCCGGGTGAAGCAGGTTCCTCGCTGCGCTCGGAATGACAGAAAGAGGAGCAAGAGCAATACGGCAAATACGGGGATCCATCGCTACGCTCAGGATGGCAGACGACTGGGTTTACGGCATGTGAACGTGGACGCCGAAGAGGACGATGGCGATGACGACGGCGGCGCCGAGGGCGAGCCAGCCGGCGTAGGAGCGGATGTTGCCGGACTGCATGCGGCGGGCGAGCCAGCCGAGGCCGCGGGTGCCGCCGGCGAGGCCGGCTCCGGTGCCCTGGACGACGAGGCCGTCGACGAGGCCGCCGAGGATGAGGCGGGAGAAGGCGAGCAGCGGGGTGACGAGGAGGCGGCCGTAGATCTCGTCGACCCAGTATTTGTGGTCGAGGAGGTTGTAGATGGGGCGGAAGCGGGTGGCGAGCGCGGCGGCGGTGCCGGGTTTGCGGACGTAGAAGAGCCAGGCGACGCCCGCGCCGAGGAAGGCGACGAGGATGGAGATGGCGGCGAGGCCGAGCTCGAGGGTGTGGGAGACCCCGTCGGCATTCACGGCGTTTTCGAGGTGGGGGCCGGAGGCGAAGACGGGGTCGAGGAAGTGCTCGAAGTGGTTGGAGCCGCCGAGGGCCTGGGGGATGCCGACCCAGCCGCCGACGATGGCGAGCAGGGCGAGGATCGCGAGGGGGATCCACATGACGGCGGGGGACTCGTGGACGCCGTGCGGGTGGGCGGCTTCCACCGCAGCGGGGGAACCCGCCGGGGACCCCGGGGCCTGTCCCTTGTCGTGCTCGGGTTCGGCGACGGCGGTGGCGTGGGTGTCGTGGCGGCTGTGGAGGGCGGCGCCGTGGGCGGCGTGCAGGTCGTCGTGGGCGGCGTGGCCGTGGATCAGGGCGTGCTCGTCAAAGCGCGGGGCGCCGAAGAAGGTTTTGAACCACAGCCGGAACATGTAGAAGCTGGTGAGGCCGGCGGTGACGAGGCCGACGAGCCAGAGGAGCTTGCCGAGCGCGGGGTCCGGGGCGAAGGTGAAGGTGCGGTAGAGGATCTCGTCCTTGGAGAAGAAGCCGGCCAGGGGAGGGATGCCGGCGATGGCGACGACGCCGGCGGTCATGGTCCAGAAGGTGATGGGGATGCGCCGGCGGAGGCCGCCCATGACGCGCATGTCCTGTTCGCCGGAGAGGGCGTGGATGACGGAGCCGGCGGCGAGGAAGAGCAGCGCCTTGAAGAAGGCGTGGGTCATGAGGTGGAAGATGCCGGCGGAGTAGGCGGCCACGCCGCAGCCGAGGAACATGTAGCCGAGCTGCGAGACGGTGGAGTAGGCGAGGACGCGCTTGATGTCGTGCTGGACGGTGCCGATGGTGGCGGCGAAGAGGGCGGTGGCGGCGCCGATGATCGCGACGACGGCGAGGGCGAAGGGGCTGCGGTCGAAGAGCGCGTGGCAGCGGGCGACCATGTAGATGCCGGCCGTCACCATGGTGGCCGCGTGGATGAGCGCGGAGACCGGGGTGGGGCCTTCCATGGCGTCGGGGAGCCAGACGTAGAGGGGGAGCTGAGCGGACTTGCCGGCGGCGCCGACGACGAGCAGGAGGCAGATGGCGGTGAGGAAGCCGCCGGTGAGGCCGGGGGGAAGGGCGTTGGTCTGGGCGAAGACGCTGGAGAAGTCGAGGGAGCCGAAGTGGGCGATGAGCAGGAACATCGCGAGCAGGAAGCCGAAGTCGCCGATGCGGTTGACGACGAAGGCTTTCTTGCCGGCGTCGGCGGCGGAGTCGCGGCGGAAGTAGAAGCCGATGAGCAGGTAGGAGGCGAGACCGACGCCCTCCCAGCCGACGAAGAGAAGGAGGAAGCTGCCGGCGAGGACGAGCACCAGCATGAAGAACATGAAGAGGTTGAGGTAGGCGAAGAAGCGCCAGTAGCCCTCTTCGTGGGCCATGTAGCCGACGGAGTAGACGTGGATGAGGAAGCCGACGCCGGTGACGACACCGAGCATGATCAGGGTGAGGTGGTCGACGGCGAAGGCGAAGTCGACGTGGAAGGTACCGGCCGCGATCCAGGGGGCGCCGTGGACGGCGATGGACTCGGGCGCGCCGGCGGAGGTCATGAAGGCCCAGAGGCGGGCGACGATGAGCGCCGGGGCGAGGGTGAAGAGCAGCGCGATGGCGGCGACGGCGGTGCGCGGCAGACGGCGGCCGAGGGTTCCGTTGAGGAGGAAGCCGGCGAAGGGAAGCGACGGGATGAGCCAGAGGAGGTCGGTGTTCATGCGGTCAGGGGGCTCGGGTTCAAGAAGCGGGTTCCTCGCTGCGCTCGGAATAGCGGATAGACGGGC
>DATLMQ010000228.1:0-18290 GCA_035537215.1 Acidobacteriaceae bacterium | reverse complement strand
CACCACGACTGTACCCGATTTCCGCCGGGATCACCAGAAGTTTCGAATAGGGGAACGAGCGCCGAGGGTCGTCAGGGCTTCAGTGGGGAATGTTGTCGCGATAGGAGGCGGCGGTCCTGGGGAGACTGCGTTTCGCTACCGGGGAGTGGCCTTCCCTCTGCGAGGGCCAGGGGTGAGACCCTTGTCGAGCTCCGCTCCGGCAAGCAGGAAAGCGCCCACACCGTAGGCCCAGGTGGAGCCGGGCTGGAGTTCGCCGGGAGCGGCGCCTATGGGCTGGATGGAGCCGAGACGGCCGTCGGTGTAGACGTGACGCAGCATGCCGGCCCAGGCCTTTTCGATCACCGGGCGGAAGCGGGCTTCGGGGAGGAGGTGGTTGTTGACTCCCCACGCCATCGCGAAGGTGAAGAAGCCGGTGCCGGAGACCTCGCCGTTGGGGTAGGCGCCGGGGTCGAGCAGGCCCATGCGCCAGAGACCGTCGGCGGGCTGGAGCTCGGCGACGCGCTCTGCCATGTCGCGAAAGAGCTTTTCGAGAGCGGGACGACCGGGGTCATCCCTGGGAAGGGAAGCGAGAACGTGGGCGGTGCCGGCCAGGACCCAGCCGTTGCCACGACTCCAGAAGAGGGGCTTGCCGTTGGCCTCGGTTTTGGCGAAGAAGGTGGCGTCGCGGAAGAAGAGGCGCTCGCCGGGGTTGTAGAGGTGAGCCTGGGTGAGGCTCCACTCGTGCTGCATGAAGGTCTCGTAGGAACGATCTCCGGTCAGGTGGGTGAGCATGGCGAGCGACGGGGGCGCCATGTAGAGAGCGTCGCACCACCACCAGAGGTCTTTGGCGGGATCGTCCTGGCGCGCCATGACCCTGGCGAAGTTCTCGCGAACGGCGGCTATGCGGATGGGGTCGCGATGTTCGGCATAGAGCTCTTCATAGGCCTGGCCGATGGCCTGGTCGTCGGCGTGGTCATCACGGCCCTGCAGAAGCTGCCAGCCGAAGCGTTCGGCAGTGGCGAGGACGGCGTCGTGGTACTTGCGGTTCTTGAGCGTGCGGGAGGTGGCGAGCAGACCGCTGTAAAGCGGGACGTAGGTCCAATCCTGTGTGAACTTGGGCTCGAAGTGCAGGAGCTCCCAGTCGGCGACCATCTTCATGACGTGCCGAATGTTGGCATGTGTGAGGGAAGGGGAGAGGGAAGAGTCCAGGGGGCCGGGAGCGGAGGCGATCTCGCCGGCGGCGTCGTGCAGTTCCCTGGAGCTGGGCCGCTGGGCCGCTGGAGCGGCCGAGCTCTGGGCAACGAGAGAACATGGAAGAGCTGCGGCCAGGAGGCAGGGGACGAGGGCGCGGCGAAGCGGGCGACGTGAGGTGAAAAGACGCAAGGATTCTCCTATCGCAGCTCTGGAATGGGGACGGGGTCCATGTCGTCGTAGGCCTGGTTTTCACCACCCATGCCCCAGCAGAAGCCGTAGCGCGTGGTGCCGACGCCGGAGTGAATGCTCCAGCCGGGAGAGATTGCGATGCTGCGGTCCGCGAGCACGATGTGGCGGGTCTCCTGCGGTGGACCCATGAGGTGCAGCACGCGGTGGGCCGGGTCGAGGTCGAAGTACATGTAGATCTCGCTGCGGCGCCTATGCGTATGCGCGGGCATGGTGTTCCAGTTGGAACCCTCTTCGAGGAGGGTGAAGCCCATGACGAGCTGGCAGCTCTTCAGCCCGTCGCGGTGAATGGCTTTGTAGATGGAGCGGCGATTGCAGGTGGCGACGGATCCGAGCTGGACGGGCTGAAGGCCGGCGAACTTGGCGAGGCCGGTTGGGTATTCGGCATGCGCGGGATAGCTGAGCAGGTAGAAGGCCGCGGGCCGATCAGCGGCGTGGGAGGTGAAGCTTACGTCGCGTTTGCCACGGCCGACGTAGAGGCAATCGAGCTTGTCCATGGAGAAGCTCTCGCCATCGACGGTGACGGTGCCGGGGGCTCCGATGTTGAGAACACCGAGCTCGCGGCGCTCGAGGAAGAATTCAGCGCGGAGCTCCGGCTGGGTTTCGAGCTTGAGGGCGCCGGTGGTGGGGCACGCCGCACCGACGACGGCGCGGTCGAGATCCACGTAGGCGAGGGTGACCTCCCCGGGGCGGAAGAGGCTTTCGAGCACAAAGGTGGAGCGCAGTTCATCGGTCGTCATGGCGGGGAAGCGCACGGGATCAGACATCTGCAGAAGCTTCATGAACGGGTCCTCGCGACGGTGGCTGGGTTCAAACTGTGGCTGGGTTCAATGTGCGCTGGTGGAAGCCGCCGCGGGATCTTCGACTTTGATGACGAAGAGAGTGATGCTTTGGCCGGGCGCTACGATGGCCTGGTGCGGGGTGCCGGCGGGGATGTGAATGACATCTCCCTTGTGCAGAACGTGCGGGGTGGCGCCCTCCAGGCGAGTTCCACGGATCTCTCCGTTGTCGCCGGGCTTGGGATCAACCATGGTGCCGCCGGTGAGCTCTGTTCCTTCACCGTCGATGACGATGAGGAAGTCGGAGACGCGGGTGTGGACCTCGCCACCGCCGCTGGTGGTGCGGGCGCTCAGCATGGTGTAGTGCCCGGGGTAGCGGGAGAGGGTGAGGCTGACGCTGCCGTTTTCCTTGCGTGCCTGGGCGAGCAGGGCCTTGGCGCGTGCGGCAAGCTGCGGAAGCTGCAGGACGTCAGGGGAGGTCTGCAGGGGAGGCTCGGCTGCGGTGCTGGAGTTCTGCGCGAGGGCGACTCCAGCGGCGGCGCTCAGGAGGACCGCAGAACAGGCGATACGCGCATGGAAGACTTTGTTCGGTGTTCGCACTTTGATCTCGCTCCAGGGTTCCGGTTCACCAGCATACGCACTCAGGGTACGGGTGTCAGCAGCTCTCGAGTCTGTCAGCCTGGGCCATCGTGACCGGCTGTCCCTGACGGGACGCGCGCGAAGTCGATGAACGCACGCTGCGGGTCTGTGTGTAGAAGCTTGACGACGACACGATCCCCGACGTCCAGGCCCTGCTCCCCCTGCACGACTCGTCCTTCGAAGGGAGGATCGATGACGCGGACGTAGACGCCCTTAGGGCTGGCGCCGGTGACGACACCGCGGAAGGCTTCGCCCGTACGGTGGGCCATCGCGACCGCGGCAACTCGCTTCTGCATGTTGCGCTCGATTTTGCGCAGCGCCTTGTCGGCTTCGTTGCAGTGTGTGGCGATGGCGGCGAGCTCCTCATCGCTGTAAGGGGCGGGCCGATCGTCCAGCATGGCGTGCAGGATGCGCTGCGTGACGAGGTCGGGGTAGCGGCGATTGGGAGCGGTGGAGTGGGTGTAATCGCGTGCGGCGAGACCGAAGTGACCGGTGGGATCCTCGTCCGGCCGAATGACGGTGTATTCACCGGACCCCATGAGCTTGATGACCGCTACCGCGACGTCAGGATAGTGGACGGGATCGGAGCGGCGCTGCTCGGCGAGGAAGAGGTTGAGTGCCTGGGAATCGGGAGTGGCCGGAAGCACCGCCCCATGCTCCGCGGCGAGGGCGACGATCCGATCCCAGCGTCGGGGAACGCGAACGACGCGCTGCAGTCCCGAGCGGCCGCCGGAGCGGAGCGTACGCGCCATGACTCCATTGGCCGCGACCATAAGGTCTTCGATGAGGTACATGGCCCGGTTCTGCAGGACGGCATGAACGCTGATGAGGCGGCCATCGACGAGAACGGGCTCCGCTTCAGCGCGATGGAACTCGAGCGCACCGTTCTCCACGCGCGCCTTGCGAAGGGCGTGGGCGGCCTCGTCCTGGAGGCGCAGCTGTTCGGCGAGATGCGCGGTGAGCATGGCGCCGTCCGCCTCGGAAAACTTCTCTCCACTGGCCTGCTCGGCGTCACGAGCGCTGTCGGAGCGAAGGCCGGCGATCTCGACGGGGCTGCTTGTGGGCTGGTCCGCCGTCCCGGCCTGGCGATCGAGCCAGGGACCGACCCGCGAGTAGGCCAGCTGAGCGCGGTTGCGGACCCAGGCACGGGAGACGCGTTCATGGCTCATGGCGCCGTCGGGAGAGATGGTGAAGCTCATCAGGATGGCCAGGCGATCGGCGCTTTCATTGAGGGAGGTGAGGCCTGTCGAAAGCTCGAAGGGGAGCATGGGGAACTGCTTCACGGCCGTGTAGACGGTCTGGGTCTGGGCGCGTGCATGTTCGTCGATGGGGGTGTCGCGGGCCACCGCGCTGGCGACATCGGCGATGGCAACGGAAACATGGATGCCGCCGGGAACGCGCTCGGCGACCTCGATCTGGTCCAGGTCGCGGGAGGTGTCATTGTCGATGGAGGACCAGACCAGACCGCGGAGGTCCTCGATGAGGATCTCGTGACCGTTTCCGGGCTGCTGGGCGGCGAGACCGGATCGGATGGTCTCAAGTTGCCCGGCGACGCCCGCAGCGAACTCGGGACGGAAACCGGCAGCGTGCATCTCAACAAGTGCGGCCTGGGCAAGATCGAAGCCGTCCGATGCAGGATGGGATCCTTCGCGCGGGCTGGCGGAGCGATCCTGCCGGGCGTGATCGATCTGAGAGAAGGTGCCTGGCCCGGTCTGGCTTTGGTGTCCTGACATGCATCGCAGGCTACCACGCGACGTGTTGGGCAGGCGCGCGCGGTCAACCGGCTGAGAGAACGCATCACAGCAGAGGAGAATGCAGCTTATGGTGAGGCCCTGTTTCCTTGTCTTAGATCGAGAGCACGCCAGCAGTATCTCCACGAGGAAGCTGGTGATCGAAACGGCGAAGTTCAACGTGATCACGGCGTACAGCGGAGAGGAGGCCTGGGATACGGTGCGGGAGTTTCCGGCGATCCATGGAGCGGTGCTGAACGCCTATGTGCAGGACATCCCGTGTGCGGAGCTGGTGGCCCGTTTCAAGGAGTTTGCACCGGAGCTGCCGATCGTCGTGGTGCGTGGGCCGGGAGCCTATGCCTGTGAGGGCGCGGACTTCTATGTGGACAGCTTCGATCCGAGTCAGCTGCTGCAGTTGTTGCAGAAGTTGCAGCCGCGGCGGACTGCGGCGATCGAGGCCCACGAGGTGGAACTGAAGAAGAGGGAGGAAGGGGAGTAGGGCTCGGGGGGAAGGGGATGACCGGGATGTTGTAGGAGCGAATATCGCACCCGCGTGGCAAGCCTGGGAGAGAAGGACTAGCATGGTAGCAGCTATGCCGACCAAGTCCGCGCCCTCGCCCACTGCCGAAAGCCCCGTTTTACGACCTATGTCCGAGTTCAACAACTCCCGGGAAGCTACGTTCGACATCTTCCGACGGTGGGGCTTCCTGCAGGCGACGCTCGATCCGCTGGGGCAATATCTGCCGCCGGAGCCTTTCCCGACGGCTGCTCCGGATGGACCGGAGGCGCAGGAGGCGCGGCGCTTCTACTGCGGCTCGATTGGAGCCGAGTTCATGCACATCGCTTCCCCGGAGAAGCGAGCGTGGATCGAGGAGCGGCTGGAGCGAGAGCCGGAGGCGGCGGATCAGAAGCGCATCCTTTCAGGGCTGATTCGGGCGGACCTGTTCGAGCAGGTGATTCAGCAGCGCTACCTTGGAACGAAGCGGTTTTCTCTCGAGGGCCTGACGGCACTGATTCCGTTTCTTGATCAGCTCTTCACGAGTGCGGCGGAGAACGGTGTCACGCGATCGATGTTTGCGATGAGCCATCGCGGGCGCCTGAACGTGATGGTGAACACGGTGGGCCGGCGGTCGCATGAGGTTTTCAAGAAGTTTGAGGATGTGGACCCACGGTCGACGATGGGTGGCGGGGATGTGAAGTATCACATGGGCGCCACGGGTGACTTTGTCACGGCGAAGGGAAAGACGGTGGCGCTGCACCTGGCGTCGAACCCGAGCCACCTGGAGGCTGTAGATCCGGTCACGATGGGACGGGCACGGGCGCGGCAGGAGCGGCTCGACCTGGAAGCCCCGGGGAGTGGGACGCGCAGTATTCTTCCGATGATCATCCACGGGGACGCGGCGTTTGCGGGGCAGGGCATCTGGGCGGAGACGCTGAACCTGGCCACGATCGATGGCTTCACCGTGGGCGGGACGATCCAGGTGATCGTGAACAACCTGCTGGGATTTACGGCCAATCCTGAGGAGTCCAACAGCTCGCGGTTTGCCAGCGACCTGGCCAAGCGGCTGCCGATTCCCATCTTCCACGTGAATGCCGAGGATCCGGAGGCGGTGGTACGGATCGCTGCACTCGCGGCGGACTACCGGCATACGTTCGGTTCCGATGTGGTGGTGGACCTGATCGGGTACCGCCGTCATGGGCATAGCGAGGTGGACGATCCGACCGTGACGCAGCCCAGGCGGTATGCCCTGATCAAGGATCATGCGCCGCTGTACAAGCTGTATGCCGAGAAGATCGGGGCGGACATCGCGGCGGAGGTGGCCGCGGTGCAGAATGAGTTTCTGGAAGGCCAGAAGCGGGCAGCGCAGTCGGACGCGAAGAACAGCGGGCATGAGCCCGGGGCGTTCGTTGTGAAGAGGATGCACGAGCTGCCGGCGTACTGGGGGCCGTACTGCGGGGGGGCACTGGGAACGGACGACCATCCTGTGACGGGACTCGAGGCCGCGGAGATAGGGTCGCTGACCAAGGTGCTGACCACGGCGCCGGAGGGGTTTCACGTACATCCGAAGGTGGCCAAGCTGCTGGAGCAGAGGGTGGAGATGGGCGATGGGAGACGGGCCATCGACTACGGGTTCGCCGAGCTGCTGGCGTATGCCTCGCTGCTGAAGGCGGGGACGCCGGTGCGGCTGAGCGGGCAGGACTCGCAGCGAGGGACGTTCAACCAGCGGCACTCTGTGCTGATCGACACAGAGACCGAGGTGCGGTGGTCGCCGCTGAGCAATCTGGGGCCGGGGCAGGGGCGCTGGCAGGTGTATAACTCCATGCTGTCGGAGGCGGCGTGCCTGGGGTTCGAGTATGGGTACTCGCGGGACTTCCCGGAGACGCTGGTGCTGTGGGAGGCGCAGTTCGGGGACTTCGCCAACGGAGCGCAGATCATCATCGACCAGTTCCTCTCGGCGGGTGAGGCGAAGTGGGGGCTGCTGTCGGGGCTGGTGCTTCTGCTGCCGCACGGGTACGAGGGGCAGGGACCGGAGCACTCGTCGGCGCGGATGGAGCGGTATCTCCAGCTGGCGGCGCAGGACAACATGCAGATCACGCAGCCCTCGACGGCAGCGCAGTACTTCCACCTGCTGCGGCGGCAGGCGATGCGCAAGTGGCGCAAGCCGCTGGTGGTGTTTACGCCGAAGTCGATGCTGCGGCACCCGGATGCGACGAGTACGGTGGCCGAGCTGGGCGTGGAGCGCTTCCAGCCGGTGCTGGCGGATCCGTCGGTGAAGAAGGCGCGGCGGGTGCTGGTGTGCTCGGGCAAGATCGGGCACAATCTGCGGGTGGAGCGGGCCAAGCGCAAGCTGGAGGATGTGGCGATCGTGTTCGTGGATCAGCTGTATCCGTGGCCGGAGGCGGAGCTGGAGGCGGAGCTGGCGCAGCATCCGGAGGCGAAGGAGATCGTCTGGGTGCAGGAGGAGCCGGCCAACATGGGAGCTCTGTTCTACGTGATGCCGCGGCTGAAGCTGCTGGCCGGCGATCGGGCGCTGCTGAGCGTGAAGCGGACGGCCAGCGCGAGTCCGGCGACCGGATCTGCGAAGGCGCATGAGCTGGAAGAAAAAACTTTGATCGACCTAGCCTTTGGACATAGCTAGAGGTCGCTTTCGAGCCAGCTAGAGGCGGCGCGGGACGGGGTTGGGCTTGCTCAGGGTGTACCCCCCCTCCCCCCGTACTTATTGCGCAAAGTCTTCAGAACAGACAAGATAAGCCCGGACTTAGGTCCGGGCTTTGCTGTCAGTTTCGCGCAAAGTATTGTGAACATTGAGTCTGCACCGTGATGGTATGTGCAAAGTCTTGACGATGAAAGACTTAGGTGGTGCACCCTGTTAAGCAGAGAGGCCCGGCCGAAGCCGGGCGACGGCGGTTTGCTCTGGTTCTATTGTATGGGCGGTGTCAAGGGGTTCGGCGTGGCTTTGGGCTGGCGGGAGCGCTTCGGCAAGTTCGCATGTAAGCCGGCGCTATCGCTCTTTCTACGTGGAGGAGCCTGCGATGGACTTTTGCGGATGCAGGGACGGAGTTGCAAACAAGGCCGCAGCCACCGCTTGAAGCACCAGGAAGCAGGAAGGCCTGCGGCCCAGCGCCGGCGCGAGGGAAACGTTCATCTGACAACCCAACTTCCGGAGAACTGAACGCAGGGTCTTACTACGTCGAGCATCGCCTCATCCGCCGAGGGGCTCGTCAGCCGAGGGGCCGTACAGGCCGGGCACCTTCTCATTGAGCAAGCGGAGATAGACACCGAGCTGCGCGCGGTGATGCAGCAAATGATTGAAGAACAGGGTGCGATAGAGTTGCACGCGAGGGGCGCTCGCGATTAGCTGCTCGCCGAAGCTCATGGACCAAACTGTTGTGAGTTCGTCGTCGCTCATGGAAGACAGCCTGGTCCGGAGAGAAGAGGTGGTCGCCTCGAGAAGCTCCAGGGCCTTGGCCTGGCCTTCCCAGATCAGGGGAGGGAAGGTCACGGTAGCGAGGTTCATGGAGTCTGTCGAGAGGATGTCCTCGCCGAAATGCGGCAACCTCGCGACGTGTACCGCAAGCCGGCCCATGGCCATCGACTTCTCGTGCGGTTTCCAGTCGCCCCTATCGTTCGGAAGCCGTTCAAGCGTACGGCGGGTATTCTGCACTTCAGCGTCGAAGTCTAGAAGTAGAATCTCGGCGATCGTCATGGATCTTCCTTGGTGTTCAGTTACGTCGTCTTCGCGTAACGGCTTTGGGATTAGTAGATTGCAGCAAGTACTTGCTTCGTACTTTGCATCCTCACCTCTCCAGTCTGGGGGGAAGCGCAGGGGCGCTCTTAGACAGGGTAGGTTCATTATGTTAGAGCTCACACATGTTTGCAAGAGGTGCTGGAATACGTAAGCGGTGCCGTGCGATTGCACGCATGACTGTGTGACGTTCGGTCCGGTAGAGACGATACTCGGAGAGAAGTGGCGCAGGAAATAAGGTGATCCGGGGTCTTAAGGCTGGGAGAGGAGATTGCCTAAGCCGATCGGAGCAGGGATCCAATACAGGGGAAACATGCGCAAAGGTAAAGGTGATCGGTCGCAGCGTCAACCAGCCACAGCGGATCGCCCGATCCTGCCGCGTCCGGGAGAAGGGAAACGCGGCGAAGCCGGCTATGTGGGATATTTGCTTCGCCAAGCGGCAGCTGCCTACAGGCTGAGGTTGGAAAGAGCGCTGGCCGACCTCAAGGTCACACCCCCTCAGTTTGCTGTTCTGACCATGTTGAAAGCGTATCCAGCGCACTCCAACGCGGACATCGCTCGCATAGCGTTGCTGACGCCACCGACGGTGACTGTGATCCTTGCCAATCTTGAGAAGAACGGACTTGTCTCCAGGAAGCCGCATGCGAAGCACGGCCGGATTCAGCTGATCACTCTGACGCCAGGCGGCACCAAGCTGCTGGCCACCTGTCGAGCCCGCGCGTTGGCTATCGAGGAGGACTTGCTTGCGGGGCTCACGCGAGATGAAGAGCGGATTGTGAAACAGTGGCTGGTCCGAGTCGCCACTCAATCGGATGTGGCGTGATTCTTCTGTGACGAGGCGGGGAACCGTCGCCATGCCTTAGGGTCGCCATCGGCTGAGATCCGCGTGGCCGAGAGTTTCTGCCTCTCTCATCAAGGGAACCCGATCCAGGACGAGGAGAGTGGGGAAATATCTTGATGTCGCGAACAGGGAGAGCCCGAGCTGATAAGCCGTCCTATCGTTCGGAAGCACCCGCTGCCATACTCGTAATCGTCTCGGCAGTGCTCAAGATGCGCACCTCGCCTGTTTGCGACAGGGTGTCTAAGGAACGTCGTTTCAGTTCCGTCGTCCTTGCACCACAAGCATCGGAGGCGAGGATCGGCATGTAGTTGAGATCCAGGGCATGCCGTACTGTGGGCTCAATCCCTACTTCAAGAGCGATACCCGCGATGATGAACGAGTCGATGTGCGCGTCGCGCAAAGCGACGTTGAGAAATGTGCCCTCGAACGCGGACATCGCGATCTTGTCGACGATCACCTCATCGGCGTGTGGCTCTAACTCGGGGACAAGCTGAAACTCGGCCGAGCCATGTGCCAGCATCGGCTTCAGCTGAGAGGGGTCATGTTGCCGCTGCCAGATCATGGAGCGGCGAAGTTGCCCGATGCCCGCCATGCGAGGGGGAAGAAAGAAGTGCCGGGTAAAGAAGATCGGAAAGCCTTGGTCGCGGGCGGCTGCCAGCAGATGTTGGACGTTTTCGAGCACCTGACGACCTTCCGGAACCTGATCGACGATGCCCACCTGCATGTCGTAGATGAGGAGGGCGCAGCGGGCTGGATTACAGAGCTCGTCGGGCTGCGCGGGCAGCAGGGACAAAGCATGGGCAGGGATCATTGGGTCACCTCGACGGGAGCATGGAGTCGACCCCGTCTCGGAACAGTGTCTCAAGGGGAAGCGGCACCTGGAGAGCGATGAAGAACCATTCCAGGAACCCCGCTTTGCTCAAGGGGAAATCGTCCGTGTACGCCTTCGCGGTGGCGACGTCCGGAACTTCAGAAGATGATGACAACTCCCGGCTCATCAGCACGCGCATAGCGAACCGGTGTCAAACCCGGGCAGGGCTTTGCCGTTGCTGAGATCAGCCTCCGCCGAGCGGTGATCGCCGCGCAGCAACGATCTTGCTTTTCTTTGCGCAAGACCTGCCGGATGCAAGCCGCTAGGTTTCCCTGCTATTCGGCGAGGCTGAGCGGGTTAGCCGTCACGGAGTCCGAGGCTGCCGGGAAGGTCGTCCGCGTCGTAGGTGAAGGTGTGATCCGTCGAGGTCGCACTGACCCTGGAGTGGACTCTGCTGAGGACGATGTGGGTGGCGGCGAGGAAGACGGCAGCCCGCAGCAGATGGCCCGTGCTGAAGCTCATCCACCGGTCCAAGCCGACGACTGCCGCGACGAGGATGGGGAACAGGACAACGTACTTGAAGATGATCAAGGGGAAGTCGGTGATGGAGCTGCGGCGCACAGAGGTGAAGGGAAGCGTGGATGTCGTCCAGAGGAACAGGTCAGCGAGGATGGAGGACAGGCCGGCGCTGAGGATGAGGTGAGCGAGTAAGACGCGGGGAGTTCGAAGGGAAGCTGGCGAGAGGAGATACAACGCGATGGCGGCGGTGGATGTGAGCAGGGTGGACCAGAGCGTCAGCCATCGCCTGGTGCCGGCGAAGTGCACCGGCTTTGGCTGGCCCAGGGTCGATCGAAAGAGCCAGGCGCCGCGGCGGTCCAGGGGAGCTGCCATGGCGGAACGCAGGCCGACCACGCTCCAGAATGCGGTGATGGGGATAGCGGCGCGGATTCCTGCGGGGAGGAGGGTGGGATGGACGCGGTGATGCGCGACATGGAGGACGAGCATGTTGGCGATGACGAGGGAGAGAGTGAATCCCGCACACATGGCGAGCATCACGCGCTGGCGCTGGGCTCGCAGGATGGACTGACTGATGAAGTGGAAGATGGCCCGTTGCGCCGGGCAACGCACGATGCAGGCGTTCACGAGGCGGCGGAGCGTGGCGGAAGCGGGGCTGGGCGAAGCGGACGCGCCGCTGCCTTCAATCAGCTGGCGGACGCGGCGCCGGTATGCGAGCGGATAGGTGAGTGCAACGCAGGCGCAGAGGAAGGCCAAGGACCAGCACCCGGTGGCGGCGAGAGATCTGAACAGGGGAAGGGCGTTGTGGCCTGACAGCAGGCACTCATAGATTGCGAGAAACCAGAAGGTGGGCAAGAGCTTTGCGAGGCTGCTGCCGGATGTAAGGATCGGCTCGATGTTGTGGGAGAGGGCCGGGACAAGCAACAGAAGGGTGAGCAGAAGCGAAAGCGAGAGGCTCTGGACGATGGGCCCGAGGGTGCGGAAGAGGCGCTCGCCGAGCACGTTGAGGAGAATGCCCTGGAGGGCGAGCACGCTGGCGGTGGCGAATGCTCCGCTGGAGCAGACGGCGACGGCGTGAGCCAAGAGATGGCGCAGAGGGTGAGGGAGCTCGGCTACCAAAGGGAAAAACGCCACGCCGAGGACACTGGTGCCGAGCAGGACGAGACCGAGGAAGATGCCGAGGGCTGTGATCCTGGCGAGGAAGAGTCTGCGGCTGGCGATGGGAAGGATGGAGAGAACAAAGACGTCCAGCAGGTCGGGGAAGAGCAGGTCCCACTCGTACACGGTGGCGATGCCCATGAGGACGAAGGAGTAGGTGACGAAGAAATAGTGGTCGCCTACCTGTAACCAGAACGGACGCGGAAATGGGAAGGGAGGGAAGGCGTGATAGGACGGGAATAGAAACAGGGCTACGAGGAGCGTAAGAAGGGCGACAGAGTAACTGATCTGCATGACGCGCCTGGTCTCGTCGTCGGAGGCAAGAAGCTCGTTGTGAAAGAAGCGGTGGAGCAGGTGGCGGACGAGTTCTTCGAACTGGCTCTGCGGCTTGCGGGGCGGCGCGTTCTCGGCGCAAACGGCAAGCGATAGCACGGGAGGATGTGAGGCGCGGGACAGCTTGCGAAGGCGCTCAAGCATGGGACACCGCGATGACGCGGACGATTTCGGCGGCGACGGCGCGGGTGTCGTGCTGCTGGACCAGTTGGGCGAAGACGGTTTCGAGGTTGGCCAGCTGCAGAGAGGACTTGAGCTCCAGAGGGGGAGCGTCGGCGAGGATACGACCTTTGGCGATGACGATGACGCGGCTGCAGACCAGCTCGACGACCTCAAGGACGTGCGAGATGTAGAGGATGGCCTTGCCGGCGGCAGCGAGAGCTTCGAGGACATTTTTGAACAGGCGCGCGGTGACGACGTCGAGGCCGGAGAGGGGCTCATCAAAGATGAGCAGCTGGGGGTCGTGCAGCAGGGCCGATGCGATGAGGATGCGCTGCTTCATGCCCTTGGAATAGAGCGCGATGGGCGAGTACCTCCAGGCCTCGAGGCCAAGCAGGTTGAGGAGTTCGTTGGCCTTGAGATCGATCAGGGGCTCGGAGATTCCGCGCAGGCGACCGACGAGTTGCAGGTATTCGAGCCCGGAGAGATGGGTGTAGACGTGGGCTTCTTCGGGGACGTAGCCGAAGGCGGCGCGATATTTCTGCAGCTGATTGCGGATGCTTTCGCCCTGGAAGAGGACAAGGCCGGAGGTGGGTTCGAGGAGACCGGTGACGATCTTTACGGTAGTGGATTTGCCTGAGCCGTTGGGACCGACATAGCCGACGATTTCACCGGGCCCGAGGGAGAAGCTGACGTGATCGAGGGCTGGGTGGCCGCGATAGCGCTTGGAAAGGTCTCTGACTTCGAGCATGGGGACGATGCCTCCTACCCTATGTAGCATGCGCCATAGGTATGGTCAAGTAGGATGCTACATAGGTAGACTGGTGGGCATGACAGCGGACGCCAAACTCTCGCACACGGCGGCGATGATCCTGCAGGCGGTGCATGCGGGATGTGAGTACGGATTCAGCCTTATGGAGAGGACAGGGCTGCCGAGCGGAACGGTTTACCCGGCGATGCGACGTCTGGAACGTGACGGCCTGATCCGATCCAGCTGGGAGCAGCAGGCGATTGCGGATGCGGAACAGCGGCCGCCGAGGAAGTATTACAAGCTGACGCGGGCGGGGAGTGCGGCGCTCGAAGTATCGTGCAAGCGATATCCCTTGCTAGCCAAGATGCTCCCTGTGGAGAAGCAGCCCGCATGAGTACCTGGAGATCTCGACTATGCCAATGCGCGTGCCTGACCTACGTTCGCTGCGCCTCGATTCTGGTGCCCGCCGGGTCGCGGGGGGAGTGGTGGAAAGAGTGGAAGTCAGAGCTGTGGCACGTACGGGAGGCGCGTGTTCCGGTCCGGGGATTTCACTGGCCTGCGGAACGTGAGCTAGTGGAGTTCAGCCTGGGAGCGTTCCGCGATGCGTGGAGCGTCGCCATGCAGGCGGAACGGAGAAGAGCGCCGACTGCCGGCAACGAGGGCTCCGCCAGGCGGTGCGTGCTGGCGCTCGCGGTACTGACCCTGATCTGTTGCGGTATCGGGCTGGCGATACCAGGTGTGAGGATGCGGGTTATCCCGTTGACTTTGCCGGATTCGGCCGGCGTGATGCTGATACAGCCGCCGCAGGGCCTTGCTGGAAGCCAGAGAACGCTGCCCGGGAGGTTGTACAGGAGCTGGAAGGGCCGGCGGCAGAGGCTGTTCAGTGAGTTCGCTTTCCTGGAGAGGGCACAAAAAACTACGTTGACACTGCCGGCGTCCGGGGGCTCGCAGCACGCTGCACAGGTGCGAACGGCTGGCGTAAGTGTGACGTTCTTTCGGGTGCTGGGATGGGCACTCCGATTCAGGAGCCCTGTGGGGGAGGCTTCGAAGGGAGAGCCCAGGGTTGTGCTCAGCGATCTTCTGTGGAGGAGGGTTGCCGGCGGCGATCCGGAGATTGCGGGGCGCCGGATTCGGATCGGCGGGCGCGAGATGGTGGTCGCGGGGGTGGCGCCTGCAGTGACGGCGGTGGCACTTCCGGAGGATGTGGATGCCTGGATCCTTACGCCGGATGAAGCGCTGGCAGGCGATGGGCCGGGGTATGTGATCGGGCGTGCGCTCGCTGCCGGGACTGGAGATGGATGGATGATGACAGCGCCGAGGACCGATGGTTCCTTCGCGGATTTTTCATGCACGAGGATTTACAGGACGCCGTATCAGCCGTGGGACATATTTCTGTTTGCCTTGTTTCTGGCGTGCGTGGCGCTGCCGGCAACGACGTCGCTGCCGCTGGGAGAGTACCGCGTGAGTTCGGTGCGGCTGGCGTGGTCGACAAAGGTGCGGCGCTGGGCCTTTCTGGCCGCCAAGATCGCGCTGCTGCTGCCACTGGTCTATATGTTTTCGCTGGACGTGGCCTATGGCATTCCGCGGATGCCGCCGGCGGCGGCGGGCTACGTTCAGCTGCTGACGGGATTGAGCGCTTGCCTTTTGGGGTTGCGCTGGGCGCTTGGGGACCAGCGCGGACGCTGCCCCGTATGCCTGAGCAGGCTGACACATCCGGCCCGAGTAGGCCAGCCGTCGCGGAGCTTTCTGGCGTGGAACGGAACGGAGCTGATTTGCGTGGGCGGACATGGGCTGCTGCATGTGCCGGAGTTGGAGACCAGCTGGTTCGGGGAGCAGCGCTGGCTGTATCTCGATCCTTCCTGGAGCGTGCTCTTTGCGGATGCGCCTTCGATGTCCGCCGGGTATTTCTGAGGCGTGTGGCGCAGGGTGGTATGCGGCGGGAATGGCTGTCGGTGTTCCACAAGGCCGCTGGTTGGCGATAATGTTCTGCGAACCGATTCGGCTGACAAATGTGTGCCGTGGCGCATAGGCGGGTGCGGACCGGACGTGTGCGGCGAGGAGAGACGATGAAAGTTTTAATCACGGGGGGAGCGGGGTTTCTTGGCAGCCGCCTGGCGAAGGAGCTCCTGCGGCGCGGGACGCTGGACGGAAGAAGGATCGAGAGTCTGGTAGTTGCGGATCTGTTTCCGCCGTCGGAAGAGCTGGGATCCGATACACGGGTGAGCGCGCTGACGGGTGATCTGCTGGAGCAGTGTGCAGGGCTGGCGGGAGCCGGGTATGACGCGATCTTCCATCTTGCCGCGGCGACTTCGGCGGAGTGCGAGGCGGATTTCGATCTGGGCATGCGCTCGAATGTGGACACGATGCGGGCCCTGCTGGAAGCGGTACGGCGTTCGGGCAGAGCGTGCAAGCTGGTGTTCGCCAGCTCGGTCGCGGTGTTTGGGAGTGAGCCTGCGGTGCCTATGCCGGCGACGATTTCAGACAACACGCTGCCGGTGCCGCAGTCCTCGTATGGAAGCCAGAAGTTTATCTGCGAACAGATGGTGAGTGAGTACACGCGGAAGGGCTATGTTGACGGACGGACTGCACGGTTGATGACGGTGTCCGTGCGGCCGGGAAGGCCGAACGGGGCGGCCTCCAGCTTTCTTTCGGGGATCATCCGCGAGCCTCTGCATGGGGAGCGCTCGGTCTGCCCTGTGCCGCCTGAGACGGCGGTTGCCCTGGCGTCTCCGACCCGGGCGATCGAGGGTCTGATTGCTGTGGCGGAGGCTACGCGAGCGCAGCTTGGGGGGCGGACGGCGATCAACCTGCCGGCGCTGACGGTGCGGGTCAGCGAGATGCTCGATGTGCTGCAGGCGGTTGGTGGGCGTGAGGCACGCGAGCTGGTGAGTTACGAGCGGAACGAAACGGTTGAGCGCATCGTGGGAGGATGGCCGTCCTCGATCGACACGCCCCGTGCGCGGGCGCTGGGGCTGACGCCGGATCGTGATTATCGGGAGATCGTGCAGCAGTTTGTGGCGGAAGATGAGCGGGCGCGCACGCGGTTGAGTGTGGCTGCGGGGAGCGGGCTTTGAGTATGGCCGCGCCTCGGATCGGATGTATTGCGGACGATTTCACGGGGGCGACAGATGTCGCGAACAACCTGGCGCGGGCGGGTATGCGAACGTCGCTGGCTATAGGCGAACTGGACGCAGATGTGGCGGAGGCGGACGCGGTTGTTGTGGCGTTGAAGTCGCGTACGATTCCTGCGGAAGAGGCTGTGCAGCAGAGCGTGGCGGTTTGCCGGGCGCTGCGTCGGGCGGGCGTGGCCCAGATCTACTTCAAGATCTGCTCCACGTTCGACTCTACGGCAGAGGGCAATATAGGTCCTGTGATCGAGGCGCTGATGCAGGAGCTGGGATGTGCGTTCAGCGTGGTGGCTCCGGGATTTCCAGAGAACGGACGGACGGTATATAGCGGTCACTTGTTTGTGGGGGATGTGCTGCTCTCGGAGAGCAGCATGCGCTTTCATCCGCTGACTCCCATGACGGACAGCGATCTGCGGACGGTGCTGGGGCGACAGTTTCGCAGATTCCGGGATAGACCGGTGGGACTGATCCGACACAAGCTGCTGAGCGAAGGGGCGGAGCGCATTCGCGGCGAAATGGCGGCGATGCAGGCGAGCGGCATCCACGTGGCGATTGCAGATACGCTGGATGCGAACGATCTGGAGCAACTTGCGGGGGTGCTGCAGGAGGCGGCGTTCGTGACGGGAAGCGCGGGGCTCGCTGAGCACCTGCCTGGGCAGTGGGGATTTGCGCCAGGGGCAGAGACGACGCGGCTACCGCAAGCGAAGGGACGAGCGGCGATTCTTTCGGGCAGCTGCTCGGAGGCCACCAACCGACAGGTGCGACATTTTCTTGAGAGTGGCGGCGCGGCCGCGAAGGTGGATCCATGGACCGCGGCAGAGCGTCGGGCGGAGGTGGTGGCGGAGCTGCTTGCATGGGCTAGGCAGGAGTGGCAAACGAATCCGGACCAGCCGCTGCTGATCTACTCCACGGAAGAGGGTGGAGGGGCGGCCCGGCCAGAGGGCATGCCGCGGATGGGCGAGGCTGTGGAAGAGGCGATGGGGGAGCTGGCCGCTGGACTTGTGGGGCTTGGCGTGAGGCGCCTGATCGTGGCAGGGGGTGAGACTTCCGGAGCATGCGTGCGATCGCTTGGGATCCGAACGCTGCGGATCGGGCCGCAGATCGATCCGGGCGTGCCGTGGTGCTTCGCGGAATCGGCAAAGGATGTGCCGGAAGGCATGCACGTGGCGTTGAAGTCAGGAAATTTCGGCGCGACGGATTTCTTCAGCAAGGCACTGGGGACGCTGCGTGGCGACCAGAAGCAAGAGGAGATGGGATGAACGAAGCGGAGCTGCGGGCGGAGATTTGCCGGGTGGGCCGGTCACTGTATGACCGTGGATACGTCCATGCGGCGGCGGGGAATATCAGCGTGCGGCTGCCGGACGGATACCTGATTACACCGACGGACGCGCCGCTGGGACTGCTCGATCCTGAGCGGCTTGCGAAGGTCAGCGAGGACGGCACGCAGGTCAGCGGCGATCGCGCCAGCAAGACTCTTGCGCTGCATCGCAGGATCTATGCAGCAGATGGAGCTGCAGGGTGTGTGATCCACACGCACTCCACGCACCTGGTGGCGCTTACGCTGGCGGGCGTGCAGGACAGCGAGGATCTGCTGCCGCCGATCACGCCGTATTTCGTGATGAAGGTGGGGCATGTGCCGTTGATTCCATACCATCGGCCGGGAGATCCGGCGGTGGGCGATGAGGTCGCCTCTCGCATCGCGGCGATGGCGGAGCGTGGAACGCCTATCCGCGCCGTGATGCTGGACAGGCTGGGGCCGAATGTGTGGCACGCATCGCC
>DATLMQ010000227.1:0-3829 GCA_035537215.1 Acidobacteriaceae bacterium | reverse complement strand
ACAAAACGGACCGACCCCCACGGATCCCAGCTGAGCTGTCTGTGCGGCTGTAAAGGCTAAATACCATGATCATGTGCGGACTCTGTCACCAAACCGAAACCGTCTTCCCGTCCCGGCTCCGTTTCTACGAACGCCCGTTGTTGACCCTCGGAATCCGACCTTTTCGCTGTGTCTTCTGTAACGACCGCTTCTACGTTCCGGCAGCCCTGCAGCAAGCCCAGGCCACCGAGACTCCGCGGCGCACAGCAGCGGCCGCCTAGCACTCTCCCACCTTCTCGGCACCCGCGTGCCCACCTTCGCGACAGCCCATCGTCGCCCAGGTGGGCCTCGCCCCTTAACAAAGCCGCCCGCTCCCGCCTAGCTCATATTCCCAGCTCAAAGCTCCTTCCCCAGCCCGCCCCCCACAAAGTGCACCACCTCCAGCCGGTCCCCCTCCTGCACCGGGACCTCCGCCCACCGCGTCCGCGGCGCAATCTCCCCGTTCAGCTCCACCGCGATCCGGTCCGCTCGCAGCCCCATCGCCTCCAGTACCGCACCCAGCGCACTCGGCGACCCCACGCCTTCCACCTCCCGCACCTGCCCGTTCACTGTAATCCTCAAGGCCAAACCCTTCTCCTTCACTCTGTTCCTGCTCCAGACATAAAGCCTAGCAGCGGCCATAACAACTCCATCGGTCCGCGCCCGCTCCCAAATCCTGGTGCCCTCCGCAACGCCTCCGCCACGTAGCTCTTCGCTCCGCCCACCGCCTCCCGCAGCGTCTCCCCCCTCACCAGCCGCGCCAGCAGCGCCGACGAGAACGCACACCCCGTCCCATGCGTCGAGTTGGTCTCCACCCGCTCCCCCCGAAACTCCACCACCTCTCCCCGCGCCTCCCGCAGCACATCCACCGGCTCTCCCGCCGCGTCCCCTCCAGTCGCCACCACCTTCAGCCCCGGATACCGCGTCCCTAAAATCTCCATCGCCTCCCGAGCCTCTTCCACCCCCCTCACCTTCTTTCCCGCAAGCATCCCCAGCTCCGCCCAGTTCGGCGTAATGACGTCCACCTGCGGCAGCAGCTCCTCGCGCATCCTCTCCACGCCGTCCGCCGGCAGCAGCTCCCGCCCCGAGCTCGACCGCAGCACCGGGTCCAGTACCACCGGAAATCCTCCCCCCCCAGCCCTCGGCTTCCGAAAAAATTCCGCCACCACCCCCACGGCTTCCGCCGATCCCAGCATCCCGATCTTCACTCCCGCCGCCGGCAGATCCTCCCAAAGGTGCTCCAGCGTCCTCCTGAGCCACTCTCCAGCCACGGGCTGCACCCCCGCCACACCCACCGTCGACTGCACCGTCAGCGCCGTCACCGCTGACACCCCAAAGATCCCATGCGCTGAAAACACCTGTAAATCCGCGGTGATTCCCGCTCCGCTCGATGGATCGTACCCCGCCACTGTCAGCGCCACCCTGCTCCGCTGAAATGGAAGCGCTTCAAAATGCGTTAAAACCGCCAAATTGCACCTCAAAATGCGCTAAAGGTTGCCTTAAAAACAGGTATTTTTCTCCCGTTTGCCTAGCATACGCACCCTCTCTGCGCAACCCATAAACCAAAGGAAAGTACCTTTATCTTGTTTGACTTACGTCCTCCAGGCAAAGACAATAGAACACATGAACGAGACCTCGAGAAACACCGCACGAGGACTTCGGTCGAACAGACCCCGCCGCCCCCTCAGGGCCGCGCTTCTGGCCGTTATCCTCAGCGCCACAGCCAGCATCCTCGCGAGTCCCGCCAAGAACGACACCGCGCCCACTCCCGCCCCATCTAAAGCCCAGCGCCACTGGTATCAGGTCGGCAAAGCCTCCTGGTACGGTCCTCACTTCCAGGGCAAGACCACCGCCAACGGTGAACGCTTTGACATGAACGCCTTCACCTGCGCGCATCGCACCCTTCCGCTAGGCAGCTGGATCCGCGTCACCAACCTCCGCAACCACAGGTCGGCCTTTGTCCGCGTCAACGACCGGGGACCCGTGCCCACCAGCCGCATCCTCGACCTCTCCTACGCCGCCGCCAGCAGACTCGCTCTCGGCGGTCTGTCCGACGTCCGCATCGAGCGCGTCACCGGAAGCGATCCCGCCATGACCCGGCAGCTCATCGCCCAGCTCGAAAAGCCTTCCCTTCTTTCCCAGTCCCGCTAACGACGCGATCGGCTCACCGTAAAAGGCCCCGCTCTTCCATCGAGGAGCGGGGCCTTTCACTTTGTGAGCGCGTCGATCCTACATCGTCACGGTGCTCACCCGGGCCGCCGCGAGCACTCCATGGGTCACCGGCAGATCGCTCAGCCGTAGCGCCAGCGCACCCGCGCCGCCGCCGCCCTTGATGAACTCGCTCAGCTCCAGCTGCACCACGTCGAAGTTCAGGTCAAACAACTGCCTGGCCAGCTCGCGGCTCATCTCGCCCGTGAAGACCATGCGCCCCACGTTCAGCGCACAGCACACCATCCGGGTCGCATCCTCCTCGCTCACCGCGATGCGCCGGTCCGCCGGATACGCCCGCTCGATCTCTGCTCTGGATGCGGTATCGAACGCGCCCGGATAGTACAGCAGGTAGCCTCCGTGCAGCGGAGCGAAGCACGTGTCGAGGTGATAGAACCGCGGATCGATCAGGTGCAGCGACCGCACCGGAACATGCCATGCATCGGCCACATGCGCATGCGCCGCCCGGCAGGTCCGTACACCGTGCGCCGCCCACAGCTCGCTTCCGCTGTCGTCGAACGCCACGTCGCCCTGGCCTTCAAAGGCCGTCTCTCGCGGAGTCTCCCACAGCAGAAAGCCCTGCGTAAGCAGCCACTGCCGCAGAAAGGCCGTCTCCGACCGCCGCTGCGGATGATTGAAGCTCGCCACTGCCCCCACGCCGTGGTGGATCAGGGCGCCATGCCCAAGAAACACCATATCCGGGCAGCCCGGCTCAGGGTGCAGCAGGCGTACGTCTCCTACACTATGCAGCACGTTATAAAGGCCTTTCCATTGCGCAAAGGCCAGGTCACGCGAGGAACGGTGAACGTTCCCCGCCATCCAGGGGTTAAGCACATAATCCACCCCGTACCACTCAGGCGGACACATCAGAAATGTCGGGCGAGTATAGTGCGGCGTGGAAGCGAGGGTTTGCTGCGGTGCAACGATAATACTACTGGTAGCCATAAGTCCTGCGTCCCTACTTTCCGTCAGGGAGTCTGCCTATGGCCAACAACCTTAGTCAAGTGGGTCTGTAACGAATTAGGTGCACCCTTTTGGGGCACTCCTCCCCCGTAAGATGCAGGCCAGGCGAAAGAAAAGGCCCGCCGCGGCGGACCTCTCCTGTGCAAATCAACCGAAGCTCACAGCTTCTCGTAGAAGTCACACGCAGAGCAGGCGATATACACCCCGCCCGGCACTCCGCGCTCCCGGTCCTTCACGCGCTTCACAATGCGCGTCGGCTTGGAGCACTTCGGACAATCGGTGCTCTTCTGTGTGTCCATGACCTTCTTGCGGTCCCCGGTCTTGGCAATCTTCGCCATCGTCCTGCTCTCCCCTGCAAATCAGAATCTGTGCCTTACCCCGGAATGCGCGCACATCCGTCCTCATGTTCTCTTCCGGGCTGGCTCTTGGGCTGGTCCGTACAGGAGGGGAAAGCGAAGGCACGCGTGGGGTCTCGCGCCGTCTCCTAGAATACACGGTCTTGCCGGCGGCTGCCTACCTCTGGTCTCCGGCCGCGATCATCTGTTTCGCTCCGGGCTGCGTCTTCGGCGGATCGTCCCCCAGCTTCACCTTGCCCGGCCCCGCCGCCGTTCCCTCCAGCACCTCACCCGGCTTGCGCAGG
>DATLMQ010000226.1:0-16143 GCA_035537215.1 Acidobacteriaceae bacterium | reverse complement strand
TCTCCGCACACCACTTCCTCGGCTACATCCAGAACCACGACCAAGTAGGGAACCGCGCGCTCGGCGAACGCCTCGAGCATCTCGTCGGCATGGATGCCTCCAAGGTCGCCCTCGGTATCGTTCTCACCGCGCCCTTCGTTCCCATGCTCTTCATGGGCGAAGAATTCGCCGCCTCCGCCCCCTTCCTCTACTTCGCCGATCACGAGGAAGAGGAGATGCGCCGTCTCGTCTCCGAAGGCCGCAAGCGCGACTTCGCCGCCTTCGGCTGGGAAGAGGCCGAAGTCCCCGATCCCGAGCTGGTCGAAACCTTCGAGAAATCGCGCCTCGACTGGAGCGAAGCCCGGACCGGCAAGCACGCGGAGATGTTTGACTGGGTCAAGCAGCTCATTCAGCTCCGCCGCCAATCCGTGGATCTCAACGACGGTAACTTCGGCCACCTGAAAGTAGAGTGCCTCTCCGAAGAGCGCGTGCTCGAGATGCGGCGCGGATCCGTCCGCGTCCTCGCCAACCTCAGCGATGCGCCCGCCACCGTGAAAGCTCTCGGAGGCGAGTCCCTGCGCCTCAGCTCGCACCACGCCATCGTGTCCTCGGACACAGGGATCGTCCTTCCCGGGATGAGCCTCGCCATCCTGGTCTCCGGAGCGGAATAGCCGCATAAACCGCGCCTTCCAGGCGCTACCATCTCCTCAGGGGGATCCTTTGTCCATCCGCACTCTTAGCAGCCGTGAGGTCTACCGCAACCCGTGGACCAGCGTCCGCGAAGACATCATCGAGCGCTCCGACGGCCAGCGCGGCATCTACGGCGTCGTCGACAAAGATCCCGCCTGCATCGTCATCCCCCTCGAGCGCACCGCCCACGGTGACGTCCTTTGGCTCGTCCGTCAGTATCGCTACACGGTCGGCGACACATACTTCGAATTCCCCCAGGGCGGCTGGGAGCAGGCCATCGTCGATCCCGTCGAAATGGCCGCAGGCGAGTTGCGCGAAGAGACCGGCCTCCGCGCCGGCCGCATGTCCCCGCTCGCAAAGCTCTGGATCGGCTACGGCGTCATGCGCCAGCTCCACCATGTCTTTCTCGCCGAAGATCTCACCCCGGGAGAGACCGACCGCGACCCCGAAGAACACGACATGACCGTGCACAAAGTCTCTGTTCCCGAATTCGAAGAGATGCTCCTCGATGGCCGCGTCATGGACAACTGCTCCGCCGCCGCCTGGGGAGTCTACTGCGTGTGGCGCTCCCGCCAGGTACGATAGGCGCGTCTCTCCCGCCTCATCCAGCGCTCTAATTCACGTGCTTCGATCGCCTGCTCATGAAGTCCATCAGCAGATAATCACCCAGCGTCTGCGGCGTCGTGAAGTACGCCTTTCCCCGGCACATCGCGCTCATCTTCTGCACAAACTGCACGAGCTGGAAGTCGTCGGCGAGCATAAACGTGTTGATCATGATGTTCGACCGCTTGCACCGCCCCACCTCTTCCAGCGTCTCCGAAATCACAATCGGATCCAGCCCGAACGCATTCTTGTAAATGCGCCCATCCTCCAGCGTCAACGCCGAAGGCTTGCCGTCCGTGATCATCACAATCTGCTTCATATCCTTGCCCGACGACCGCAGAATCCGCTGCGCCACCCGCAGTCCCTCGCGCGTATTCGTGTAGTGCGGCCCCACCTTCACCCGGGGCAGCTGGCTGATCGGAATCTCCTCCGCTGAATCGTGAAACAGCACCAGCGAAAGCTGGTCTCCCGGATACTGCGTCCTGATCAAGTGGCTCAGCGCCATCGCCACACGCTTGGCCGGCGTAAACCGGTCCTCCCCATAAAGAATCATCGAGTGCGAGCAGTCCAGCAGCACCACCGTCGCGCACGAGCTCTGGTAGTCCGCCTGCTGCACATGCAGGTCGCTGTACTCCAGATTCAGCACGCCCGATCCATTCGGCGCTCCCTCTCGCGCAAACACCGAGTTCAGCGTCGCCGTGATATCCAGGTTCAGCGAGTCTCCAAACTCATACGGCTTCGACGATCCATTCGTTTCCACCCCCGCCGCCTCGTACAGCGTGTCATGCCGCCCCAGCGACGACTTCCCCAGCGGCCCCAGCAGATCGCGCAGCGCCTTGAACCCCAGGAAGTCCATTCCCTTGTCGGTCACCTCGAACCGCGCCTCTGTGTCGCCTTCGCCCTGCTCCCCCTTCCCCTTCTGATCCTCAGGCGCCTCCGCATTTAAAAACGCCTCATCCTTCATCCGCTGAATAATCTTCTCGACCAGCTCGTCCTTGCCCTCTTCCGGCAGCTCTTCGTACTTCTCCTGCGCATCGTCGTCCAGCAGCTCGCCGGAATCCAGCGCCTGCCGGACCGCCTCCTTCAGGTCCTCCATCGAGTCGTCACCCGAGTTCTGGAACTGCGCGTAGGGATCCTGGAACCCGGAGTCCAGAAAAAAATCCGACAGCGCCTCCATCAAGTCTTCAAGGTCGAAGCTCGTGGACAAATCGCCGGTGAACTTGGTGTAACGCGTGAGCTTCATGGGGGCCTCTTCTTATAGATTAGACGGCCCAGCACGCGCACGGATTCCGGGCCGCGTTTCACGCTACGAACGGAGGCTCCCCTGTCCTCCCGCAGTACAGCAGGCGACCTCAAGCCACATCCTGAAAGTCTTAGTCGTGCAGGACCACGTTCAGCAGCGACTTATGCACCCTGATTCTCCCGTCGTACTCGATAAAGCCGAGCTTCCGGAACCGGTTCATAAAAAAACTGACCCGTGACCGCGTGGTTCCAATCATGTCCGCAAGAGTTTCCTGCGTCACCGGCGGTATCAGCGCCTCGTGCTCTCCTGGCTCTCCGAACTCGGCCATCAACAGCAGGATACGCGCCAGGCGCTTTTCACTGGAGTTGAAGAGTTGATCGACAAGGTCGGCTTGGATCCGCATGATTCGTGCCAGCAGGAACTTGAGAAACACATCCGACATCGCATGTTCCTCATGCATCACCCGGATCATCTCCGCTCGCTCGATCTTCAGCGCGGAACATGAGGTAATCGCCGTTGCCGTCGCCATGCGCAATCCTCGGACCGCGGTAAGGGACTCTTCTCCCACAAACTCGCCCGCTGAGAGCAGTGTGATCGTCGCTTCCTTTCCGCGACTGGACAGGACGGTTAGCTTGACGCGGCCCGATTGTAGATAGAACACGCAGTCGGCCACATCGCCTTGCGTGAAAAAGACACTCTTCGCCTTACGGCGAACAATCCTGCGCCCCACCCCTGTATTGGCTAAAAAGGCTGCAGGATCGAAAGGCGTACTCTCGATCGTCGGCATCAGTATTGCTTCCTTTCGCAGACAGTCCTCCATACGAAGCAGTCCGCAAAGCTATGCTTGATGGAAACGAAAGCTGTCCAGAGTTTGTTATGTGTCGCAGCATACATAGCATGGCGTCTCTTTCATCTAGCTACTGTCTCCCCCCTTGCTTACCCATCAGGGGGATAGGCCTGAAAGCCTGCCTAAGATATAAGAAATGTCGCAAAGTGAGCAATCCGATACACCGGAAACTTTGTCCACCGGATAACACTTGGGGAGAGGTAACTCCCTTGAAGAACTTTTCTACTCTCCTATCCATAGGTCTATTCGGGCTCTACGTGGCTTCCGCACATGCCGATCAGATATCGGTCCTCGGCACCGCAGATAGCTTCGCTGTACTCGGCGCTTCAACAGTTACCAACACCGGTCCTACCGTCCTCTCCGGCAATCTGGGTGTCTACCCAGGTACCGCAATCACAGGATTTCCGCCCGGAATCGTCATCAACGGATCCACATACGCCGGCACCGCGACTGCGATGACAGCCCAGGCAGATGCCCTCAATGGATATACCTATCTTGCCGGCCTCGCTCCGACACAGGTGCTTACAGGACAGGATCTAGGCGGCTTGGTACTGGCGCCCGGCGTGTACTTCTTTGCATCTTCAGCACAACTGACCGGTCCACTGACCCTGGACTTCGGCGGCGTGAATGATGCAAACATTGTGTTCCAAATTGGAAGCACGCTCACCACGGCCAGTGGCTCAACCGTCTCCGTCATCAACCAAGGGTTGAACGACAACGTGTACTACCAGATTGGCAGCTCCGCGACTCTCGGCACAAACAGCCTCTTCGCCGGTGACATCCTGGCAAACACCAGTATCACTCTCACCACAGGCGTGGATATCTCATGCGGTGCCGCCATTGCCCTTAATGGGGCGGTCACTCTCGATTCCAATAAAGTCACAAATTGCTCCAGCACAGGCAGCAATGTCACGCCTGTAGGTAGTGGGGGGACAGGTCCGATTGCCCCGACGCCCGAGCCAGGATCGCTCGTTCTTCTCGGCACGTCCCTCCTGGGAGCAGCAGGTGTTCTTCGCCAGCGCGTCTTAGCGTAGCGGATGACAGCACGAATAACTCGGTGCGGCTGACAGCATGCAGCCGCACTATTTTTCCTTTGGAAAGTAAGCTGCAACTTATCCCGCAGTAAGTTCGACTTAGCCCAAAACATCCCCAAGTCATCTCGACTTAGCCCGATAAGTTAGATCTTCCGCGCGCTGTGTTATGAGGCCGGCACTCGTGTCCCCGCCATCACCGCGAACCGCCCATCCTTGAACCAGCAGTCCGCATCCGCAAACCCCGCCTCCCGCATCCACAGCACCTGATCTTCTACCGACGCACACCGGTCTTCCTCCTGCCGCAGCAGCGAGTCCTTCACCTGCTGCTCCGTCGCTCCCAGTTCGCGCACCTCCGCCAGCCACCGCTGCTTATATTGTTCCTCAAGTCCGGCGGTCGGCCCCAGCACCTGGTCCGCATTGATGAACACCCCGCCCGGTGCAAGCGCCTCATACGCCCGTCCGAACAGCGCTCGTTTCTCCTCATCCTCCAGGTGATGAATCGAAAGCGCCGACACCACCGCATCGCATCCCGGTATCGCCGTCCGCGCATAATCCCTCAGCTCAAAGCTCACCCGCGCATCCCCAGCAAACCGCTCCCGTGCCTTCTCCAGCATCAGCCCTGAGCTGTCGATCAGCTCCAGCCTGGCCTCCGGCAGCCGTTCCCGCACCCACACCGAAAGCAGCCCAGTCCCCGCACCCAGGTCCACAACGTGTCGCGTCCCCTCCGGAATCAACTCCACCGCCGCAGCATAAAACCGCTGATAGCAGGGAATCAGCCGTGCCCGATTCTCGTCATAGGTCCGCGCCGTAGCATCGAACACCGCCTGTGTTCTGTTCTCTCTCATCGTTCAAGCATAAGCCATGTGCATGTACTCAGGACGCCGCATAAGAAAATCTAATGATTCAATGAAGCGACAGCACGCTCACGACATCGCCTACTTCTTCTTCAGTGCCTCTAACTCATCCAGCGTTCGCGGCCAGTCCGCGCCCAGCAGCCGCGAAAGACTCCGGTCCGCCAGCACCCGCCCACCCGTCTGGCATGTCGGACAGTAGTTCGTCTCGTTATCTGCATACCGGATCCGCTGGATCGGCGACCCACACCTCGGACACGCCTCTCCGAACCGGCCATGCGCCGCCATCTCCGGCCGAAACGCCGTCACCTTCTCCGGAAACCGTACCTTCGCCTCCGCACTCAGCCGCTCCACCCATAGCTGCAGCGTCTCCCGCGTCGCCGCAAACAGCCGCTCCCACTCCTCGTCCTTCAGCTTCTGCGTCTGCACCAGCGGCGAAAGCTGAGCGGCCCAAAGAATCTCATCCGAATACGCATTCCCGATCCCCGAGAGAACCCGCGGATCCGTCAACGCCCGCTTCAACGTGCGATTCTCCGCAGACAAGCCCCGCCGAAATCCCTCAGCATCCAGCGAGAACACATCCAGCCCACCCGGATCCATCTCCGCCAGCGCAGCTTCCCCCCGCACCACGTGCAGCGACGCCCGCCGCTTTGCCCCGGCCTCCGTCAGCACCAGCGATCCCCCCGGAAAATCGAAGGCCCCCAGCTGATTCCTCCCTCCCACCTTTGCTCCGCGAGCCCTCCAGTGCAGCCTCCCCGCAATCATCAGGTGCAGCACCATAAACAGCGGATCCGCCTCGTCGTCACCGTCGAACGCAAACACGATCCGCTTGCCCAGCCGGCGCAGCCCGCGCACCGGCTTGCCTTCCACCGCCGCAATCGGCGGGTCGTACGTTCGCAGCAGAAACGGCGTCCCAATCCGCACCTGCTCCATCGGCTGGCCCACCACCAGCGGCTCCAGAGCCGTCAGGTACGCCGCGATGTCAGGCAGCTCAGGCATAACGAAAAGGCACGCTCTCCCCGAGCAATCTAACAGGGAAGAACGTGCCTCAGCTTCGAAAAATCCTGCCGCAGTCTCTAGTTGAACCCGCGCCGCGTGCGGTTGAATGCGTTCTCGCGTTCCCGTTCGCGCATCCGCTCGCCCAGGTTCGCCGCATCTTCAATCCGCTTCTTCTTCTCACCTGCCGTAAACGTCCTCGCCTCCGAGCGCGAGATGCGCTTATGCGCGGTCATGCCTTCCAGCAGGAACTCCGCCGCCGACACTGCAATCTCCGGCTCCGCCTTCGCATTCACCTTCAGCGGCGTCAGCTTATCGAACAGCCCTTGAATCTCCTTCAGCGACTTCAGCACCACGGTCGACGGCTGCTTGTCGTTCAGCTCCACCGCGCCGCCCAGGTTGAACCACTGCTCAATCTGCTGCGTGTTCGTCTCCGCGAAATACGTGTCGTAGATGCTCGCCACCGCCTGCCGGATCAGCTCCCGCATCACCGTATCAGAGCCCCGCATCTCGCCCTCGTACTCCAGCTCCACCTTGCCCGTAATGCCTGGCAGCGCGGCGTAGATGTCGCCCACCCGCGGCACCACCACCGACTCTCCATGCAGCAGCGCTCTTCGCTCCGCATTCGAAAGTACCAGCTCCATCGTGCTGATCGGCAGCCGCTGCGATACACCGGAGCGCTTGTCGACCTTCTTTTCCTCGCGCGCCACAAACGCAATCTGCTCCACAATCTGCCGGATGTAGTGCGGAATATGGATGCGCTGAATCGAGCTCGCGCCCGCGCCGTCATCCGCATAGCTGCGCGCCGTCCAAGCCTCCTGCTCGGTGATCGTGATCGCCTCATCCAGCGACTCCGGATAGTGCGTCCGAATCTCCGACCCGATGCGATCCTTCAGCGGCGTCACAATCTTTCCGCGAGCCGTATAGTCCTCCGGATTCGCCGAGAACACGATCGCCACATCCAGCTCCAGCCGCACCGGATAGCCCTTAATCTGCACATCGCCCTCTTGCATGATGTTGAACAGAGCCACCTGGATCTTCCCCGCCAGATCCGGAATCTCGTTGATCGCAAAGATCCCGCGATTCGCGCGCGGCAGCAGCCCGTAATGCATCGTCAGCTCGCTGCCCAGCTCATGCCCCGACCGCGCCGCCTTGATCGGATCCACATCGCCGATCAGATCGGCCACGGTCACATCCGGCGTCGCCAGCTTCTCCACATAGCGTTCAAACGGCGTCATCCACGCAATCGGGGTGTCATCGCCCAGCGAGGCAACCAAGTCCTTCGAGAACCTCGACAGCGGAGCGTACGGGTTATCCCGCAGCTCCGACCCCGCCACATACGGGGAGTACGGATCCAGCAGCGTCGTCAACGCCCGCAGAATGCGCGACTTCGCCTGTCCGCGCAGCCCCAGCAGAATGAAGTTGTGCCGCGACAGCAGCGCATTCACCACCTGCGGAATCACCGTGTCGTCATAGCCCACGATGCCCGGAAACAGCGACTCATCGGTCCCCGCGATCCTGCGCAGCCGCACAATCAGGTTGTCGCGCAGCTCATCCTTTACGCTCCGGCCCACGCGCTCCGGCGTGTACTCACTCCGGCGAAGCTCCCCCAGCGTTCCCGGAAGTTTAGATGTGGAGGAAGATTTCTGTTGCTGTACTTGCGTCTGCGTGGGATTCGCCATGGGTGAAGTATAGATGTCCTGTGAGGCCGCCTGGATGCGCGCGCCTACTCACTCCATGAGACGGAACGAACGCCCGGAAGTGTGCGCACCCGCAACATCCGCCGCCCATGCACCTTTTCCATCCTCGCTACCGAAGGTCGTCCAGCATCGCCTGCATCTCACTGGCGGCATGCGTGTTGCCCGTTCGTGCCGCCGCCTGCAACCCCGCCTCCAGCCGCTCCCGAGCCTCCTCCATCCGCCCCAGCTTCAGCAGCGTCTGCGCCGACATCTGGTACGCCGGCACATACTCCGGATTGTGCTCCACGGTCGTAGCGAATTCCCGCAGCGCGTCCTCGCTGCGACCCTCCGCCTCATACGCCATCGCCAGCCCATAACGCGCAAACGCGTCGCCCGGATTCCCCTGCAGTATCTCGTTCAGCATCGCGATCTTATCCATGCCCTCTAGGATGCCGTGCTGCCTCCCAGCCCGCAACGTCCATCCCTGCAAGCGCCGCGGCCAGCGGCCATTTAGAATAGAACAATGAGCGAAGGTATAGCGGCTCGACCGGTCGCGGAGTCGCAGTCCGAGCGCAGCGAAATCATCTTCCCCAACGACGCGAACGCCATCGGCAACCTCTTCGGCGGTCGCCTCATGCAGTTCATTGATCTCGTCGGAGCCATGGCCGCCAGCCGTCACGCCCGCGCCTACACCGTCACGGCCTCCATGGATCATCTCGACTTCGTCGCTCCCGTAAAGGTCGGCGATCTGCTGATCCTCAAGTCCAGCGTGAACCGCGCCTTCCGCACCTCCATGGAAGTCGGCGTCAAGGCCATGGTCGAAGACATCCGCGAAGGCAAGTTCCGCCACGTCTCCTCGGCGTATCTCACCTTCGTCGCCGTCGACCACACCGGCCAGCGCATCGAGGTGCCGCAGGTCGTGCCCCAGACCGAGCACCAGAAGCGCCGCTTCGAAGACGCCGGCCGCCGCCGCGAGATGCGCTCCGGCGAAGTCGCCCGCCGCAAAGAGCTGCGCAAACTCCTGCCACCCGAGTGGCACCTCTAGATCTCAAGTTACGAAGTCCTCAGGCTTCCAAAGGAAACGAATCATGGCACACAGTGGACACGGAACCCCGCAAATCCCCGGAGCCCCACAAGGCCCGCAGCCGCTCCCCGGCGTGCAATTCGTCGTCGCCATCGGCTCCGGCAAGGGCGGCGTCGGCAAAACCACCGTCAGCGTCAACCTCGCCGTCAGCCTCGCCAGGCTCGGCCACCGCGTCGGCCTGCTCGACGCCGACATCTACGGCCCCAACGTCCCCACCATGCTCGGCGCCACACGCCAGCCCACCGTGCTCGAAGGCAACCGCATCGAGCCCCTCTCCGCCCACGGCGTCAAGTTCATGTCCATCGGCCTCATCTCGCCCGGCGACAAGCCCATGGTCATGCGCGGCCCCATGCTCCACGGCATCATCAAGCAGTTTCTCCAGCAGGTTGAGTGGGGTCAGCTCGACTTCCTCATCGTCGACCTCCCCCCGGGCACCGGCGACGTCGTCATCTCCCTCGTCCAGACCGTCCCGCTCACCGGTGCCGTCGTCGTCTCCACCGGCTCCAGCGTCGCCCTGCAGGACGCCCGCAAAGCTCTCGAGATGTTCCATCAGGTCAACGTCGAAGTCCTCGGCCTCGTCGAAAACATGAGCCAGATGACGCTTCCCGACGGCACCGTGATCGACGTCTTCGGCGCCGGCGCCACCGAGCAGACCGCCCGCCAGTACAACCTTCCGTTCCTCGGGTCCATCGACCTCGACCCCCAGGTCCGCGAAGGCGGCGACCGCGGCATGCCCTCCGGCCTCGCTGGCGAAGCCTCCGCGCGCGGTCGCGAGTTCACCGCTATTGCCCGCAAACTCATCGAACGCGCCCGGGAGGCCGCCGCGCAAAGCGAAGACATCCTCGAAATTCAGTAGTCCTGCAGTCCAATAACTTCAACAGGGAAGCGCAGCACGCACCACACAGGCAACCACCATGCGTTCGGGCGAGATGACAAAACGACAGCGCGACATCCTGATAGCCATCGTCGAGCAGTACATCGCCACCGGTGAGCCCGTCAGCTCCGGCTCCGTCGCGCGCTCCGCCGAGCTCGCCGGCACCGCCGCCAGCTCCGCCACGGTCCGCAACGACATGGCCGAGCTCGCCGACGCCGGCCTCCTCGAGCAGCCGCATACCTCCGCCGGCCGCGTCCCCTCCGCCCGCGCCTTCCGCCTCTACGTCGAGCAGCTCAGCGGCGACAACGCCGCCCGCCTCCGCGGCCCCTCCACCGCCGAGCTCCACTCCCGCATCGACACCGGCCTCGCCGGCCTCGCCGGCACCCCCGCTCTGCTTGAGCGCACCTCCCATCTCCTCGCCACGTTATCCAGCGGCGTCGGTGTCGCCGTCAGTGCCGCTCCCACCCTGGACACACTCGAGCACGTGCACTTCAGCCGCCTCGCCGAGCGCCGCGTCCTGGCCGTCGTCGTCACCCGCAGCGGCATGGTCCGCGACCGCGTTCTCGCCCTCGACCGCGACCTCTCTCTCCTCGATCTCGAAACCGCCGCCCGCTTCCTCAACGAACACTTCCGCGGCTGGTCCGTGGAGCTCGTCCGCGCCGAGCTCGCCCGCCGTATCGAAAGCGAACGCACCGCCTACCAGCGTCTGATAGAAGCCGCCCAGGTGCTCTGGTCCCACGCCGTCCCCGCGCAGGCCGCCAGCGACCAGGCCGTCTTCGTCGACGGCGTCTCCAACCTCCTCGGCGTTCCCGAGGACCGCGCCCGCCTCCGCGAGATGCTTGTCGCCCTGGAAGCCAAGGAGCGCCTCATCGAGCTGCTCAACGCTTACATCGACGCCCGGCAGGATTCCGTCCGCGTCGTCTTCGACCTCGAGGAGCACTCCCCCGAGATGGCCGGCCTTGTCCTCATCGCCGCTCCCGCTCGCGTCGCCGGCGAGAGCATGGGATCGGTCGGCGTCATCGGACCCAAACGAATCAACTACCCCAGCACCATGAATGCCGTGGCCTACGTGGCCCATATCCTGGAGCGCGCGCTCGCACCGCCAACGCCGTGAGCGCATCAGTTCAGATGAGGGAATTCCGATGAGCAGCGTTCGCGAACGGGTCGCGCGGTGGTCGCGCCTGGGACAAAATGGAAAGGACAAAGAGATGACAGGAACTGACGAAATGCAGAACATCGTGGAAGTGCCGGAGCACGAGGCCGCCGCTCAGGTCGATCTCGAAGCGGGCACCGAGGTCCACGCCGGCGAAGCCAGCGGAGACGCCGAGCTCCACACCCTTCGCGATGAGCTCGCCTCCCTCCGTGACGAGCGCGACTCTCTCCGCGAACGCCTCGCCCGCCTCCAGGCCGAGTTCGACAACGCCCGCAAGCGCGAGATCAAAGAGCGCCAGGACGCCCGCGACTACGCCGTGCAAGGCGCCATCGAGCCCTTCCTCGGCGTCATGGATAACTTCGGTCTCGCCCTTAAGTCGGAGGGTTCCGTCGACCAGCTGCGCACCGGCGTCGAGCTCATCGTCAAGCAGATGGAGGAGGCCCTTCGCGGCCTCAATGTGCAACCCGTCGAAACCGTGGGCGCGCAGTTCGACCCTCACGTCCATGAGGCGCTCGGCAGCGAGGAGCGCGCCGACGTCCCCGACCACCAGGTGCTCGAAGAGATCCGCCGCGGCTACAAGCTCCGCGACAAGCTCCTCCGCCCCGCCCTTGTAAAGATCGCAACCAACGCCCAGCAGGTCAGCGAGTAAATGCAATCGCAGCACCGCCGCAGCGGTGGACAGCGGCGAACATGATCGGAAGTGTGTAGATGGCGACAGCGACAATGAAGATGGACTATTACGAGGTACTGAACGTAGAGCGCACCGCAAACGACGCGGAGCTCAAGGCCGCCTATCGCAAGCTGGCCATGCAGTACCACCCCGACCGCAATCCCAACAACCCAGAGGCCGAAGAGAAGTTCAAGGCCTGCAGCGAAGCCTACGGGGTCCTCAGTGATCCCGACAAACGCGCCGCCTACGACCGCTTCGGTCACGCCGGCGTCGGCGCAGGCGGTCCCGCGGGCAATCCCTTCGCGGGCGGCGGCTTCCAGCAGGGCGACCTCGGCGACATCTTCGGCGATCTCTTCGGCGAAATGTTCAACATGGGCGGTCGTGGTGGTGGCCGTGCCTCCCGCGCCCAGCGCGGCCGCGACCTCAAATTCGACATGCGCCTCGAGTTCGAAGAAGCCGTCTTCGGCGTCGAGCGCGAGATCACCATCCGCCGCGCCGAAACCTGCAACGACTGCACCGGCTCCGGCTCTGAAGGCGGCAAGCAGCCCGAGACCTGCCAGCAATGCGGCGGCCGCGGCCAGATCCGCTCACAGCAGGGTTTCTTCTCCGTCGCCCGCACCTGCCCCGTCTGCGGTGGCACCGGCGCCGTGATACGTAACCCCTGCAAGACCTGCCGTGGTGACGGCCGCGTCCCCCGCGAGCACAGCATTGCCGTCAAGGTTCCCGCCGGCGTCGAAAACGATACCCGCATCCGCTACAGCGGTGAAGGCGACGCCGGTAAGTGGGGCGGCCCCAACGGCGACCTCTACGTCGTCCTCGAGGTCAAGCCGCACAAGTTCTTCGAGCGCGACGGCGACGACCTCCACTGCGTCATGCCCATCAGCTTCCCGCAGGCCGCCCTCGGTACCGAGCTCGACATCGAAACCCTGCACGGCCCCGAGACCCTCAAGGTCCCCGAAGGCACGCAGAGCGGCAAGGAGTTCCGCCTCCGCGGCAAAGGCGTCCCCCACCTCAACTCCGGCGGCAAGGGCGACCTCGTCGTCGAAGTCCGCGTGCAGACCCCTTCCAAGCTCAATCGCCAGCAGAAAGAGCTCATGCGCCAGCTCGCCGAAACCATGCCCGTCGACAACGTGCCCACCTCCCGCGGCCTCTTCGACAAGGTCAAGGAGATGTTCAGCTAAACCTCACAGCTCCGCAGACATAGAAACGGCCGGCACATAGCCGGCCGTTCTCTTTCGCATCACCCACGTCTACAGCAGCGCCGAGCAGATACTCAGCCCCGCGATCGCCGCCGTCTCCGCGCGCAGAATCCGCGGCCCCAGCGTCACGTGCCGCCACCCGTTCTCGCTGAACAGCATCATCTCCTCCGCCGTCCATCCACCCTCCGGCCCCACGGCAAGCGCGACGCCCGCGGAGCCCTCATCCCCCGCGTTCGAAGCGCGCACCTTCTCCAGCGCCGCCGCAATCGTATTCTCCTGCTCCGTCTCCGCCAGCAGCAGCTTCGTCTTCGCGGTCACGCCCGCCAGCGCCTGCTTCAACGGCAGCGGATCATCCACCTCCGGCAGATCGCTCCTCCGCGACTGCTGCGACGCCTCGCGCACAATCCTTCGCCACCGCTCGGCTCTCTTCGCTGCCGCCAGCGCCAGGTGCTTCTCCGTGCGTCGCGCAATCACCGGCGTCAGCCGCGCCGCTCCCAGCTCCGTCAGCTTCTCCAGCCCCCACTCGTAATGATCGAACTTGATCACAGCCAGCAGCAGCTGCACCGGAAGCGCCGCCTCCGCCTCAAGCTCTTCACCCAACGCAAACGTCACCTCACGCTCGGAGACCGCCGTCACCGTTCCGCGGCGAAGAAATCCATTCGCCACCACGTCGAACACCTGCCCCGTCTCCGCACGCAGCACACGCGCAAGGTGCACAGCCTGATCGCCCGTAAGCGATGCAGTCGAGTCGGTAAAGGTATCGGCGATCCATCGGCGGCGCGTCATTGTGTTCCAGAATACTGCGCCCCGCACCTCGAGGCAGCATGGTGCAAACCCGCATGAACACTGGCGATAAAAACACCTCGGGGGACGCTCTGTATCGCGTCCCCCGAGTGTGTTGCCTTTGTTTGTTGCTTTGCCTTGGTTGCGTTTGCCTGCGCTCCCAATCGATGAACATCATCGACGCCGCATTCGATCTACGAAGCGACTATCGAAGGTATAGATTTCCTGCGACATAGAGTCAAGCGAAAAACGAACATTCGTAAACGAAATTTGTGTCCTGTCTTGCACAGCTCAACGTACCGACACCTCCTCCACACCATCAACGTCCTCGCATCGGCCTCTCGTCATCGCATCATGTGCCAGTGGTGCACTCTCCTCATCGCAACGTAGACTACGCGGGCCGCGTCCGTCCTCCTCCGCGCGCGCGGTGAAGGAGCAAGCTCATGCGTGAAGTCGTCATCGTCAGCGCCGTGCGTACGCCAGTCGGAAAGTTCCTCGGCGGTCTCTCTTCTCTCTCTGCCGTGGAGCTCGGAGCCCTCGCTGTGCGCGCCGCCGTCGATCGCGCTCGCATCGACAGCCCCCTCGTCGACGAGTGCCTCATGGGCTGCGTTCTCCCCGCGGGCCTTGGCCAGAACCCCGCGCGCCAGGCCGCTCTCCGCGGCGGCCTCACCGATCGCGTCAGCTCCCTGACCGTCAACATGGTCTGCGGCTCCGGCCTCAAAACTGTAGGCCTGGCCGCACAATCCATCGCGCAGGGAGACGCAGACGTCGCCGTCGCCGGTGGCATGGAGTCCATGTCCAACGCTCCGTATCTCCTCCCCTCCGCGCGCAAAGGCATGCGCATGGGCGACAGCACCGCCGTCGACTCCATGGTCCGCGACGGTCTCTGGTGCGCCTGCGAAGACTTCCACATGGGCGAGACCGCCGAGCTCGTCGCCGACAAGCACAGCTTCACCCGCGAGCAGCAGGACCGCTTCGCCCTCGAGTCCCATCGCCGCGCCGTCGCCGCCTGGAACGAAGGCCGCTTCCACGCCGAAGTGATCCCCGTCGAGATCCCCGGCAAAAAGGCGAGCACCATCATCACTCGCGACGAGAGCATCCGCGAGGACGCCTCGCTCGAAGCCCTCGCCGCCCTCAAGCCCGCCTTCCGCAAAGATGGCGGCACCGTCACCGCCGGCAACGCACCCGGCGTCAACGACGCGGCCGCCGCCCTCGTCCTCATGTCCGCTGACAAGGCCCGGGAGCTCAACCTCACACCCATGGCCACCATCCGCGCGCAGGCCACCAGCGGCGTCGCCCCGCGCTGGGTCATGCTCGCTCCCGTCACCGGCGTGCAGCGCGTCCTCGCGCGCGCCGGCTGGCACATGGATGAGGTCGACCTCTTCGAACTCAACGAAGCCTTCGCCGTGCAGGCGCTCGGTGTCACCAAAGAACTCGGCCTCGACCTCGCCCGCGTCAACGTCAACGGAGGCGCCGTCGCCATCGGCCATCCCATCGGCGCCAGCGGCGCGCGCATCCTCGTCACGCTCCTTCACGAGATGCAGCGCCGCAACGCGCGCAAAGGCGTCGCCGCTCTCTGCCTCGGCGGCGGCAACTCCGTCGCTCTCGCCGTCGAACGCCCCTGAACACCTCCGCTCAGTACACGCACCTCGCCTCACGGCAACCCTTGGCAACTCTTTTGATCGCATCACCTCTCGCGCTCGATCGGCACCCTCGCCCGCATCGCAAGCGCATCCATGCACATATGGACTTCGCCGCACAGGTCGGCCAGCGCTTTGTCTCCTGGATCGAGGAGCACGCCGCCTCGCATGACACCCGCCTGCACATCCTCTGCGACTTCGACGGCGACGGCCTTCCCTCCGGGGCCATCCTCTTCCGCGCTCTCACCCAAGCCGGCTACCCACACGTCTCCGTCCAGTGCCGTCGCAAAGGCGAATCCGCCTGGGGCGAAGAGATCCACGCGCGCCTCGAAGACCGCCGCAATCACGACGGCATCGACGCTCTCATCGTCGCCGACCTCGGTAGCCGTGACGGCGACATCCTCGCCGGCGTTCCCTTGCTGCTCATCGACCACCATCGCCCCATCGGTCAGCCCGGCAACTCCACTCTCATCACCTCCTACGGCACAGGCGATGACGCCGGTGACGGCAAAGACGTCGCCACCACCGGCCTGCTCTCCTGGTGGTGCGCCCGCGCCCTCTGCGGTGAACCGATCGCCACCCCATGGCTCTGGCTCGCAGGCATCTCTGTATTAAGTGACCTCGGCGACAAGGCCCCCTTCCCGGAGCTCGCCGCCGCTAAAGCCCGCTTCGGCGGCGGCGCCCTGCGCGACGCTACCTCACTCCTCAACGCTCCGCGCCGCACCACCGAAGGCCGCGCAGACGCAGCCCTCTCCTTATTACTCAAAGCCGACGGCCCCAAGGACATCACCTCGGGCAAGTTCCCGGAAACAGCCGAG